>JAGQOZ010000418.1 GCA_020426955.1 Planctomycetales bacterium | reverse complement strand
CGGCGACAACGTTACGGTGGAAGAAGTCTATCCGTTGCAGAAAAACTTGGCGAACAAACACGGCGGCATCGTCTTGGTAGGCGATTATTTGTTCGGCGACTCGGATGATCGAGGTGTTCCGTTCTGTGCGAATCTCATGACGGGAGAAGAAGTCTGGAAGGCGCGAGGAAAGGGGAAGAATTCCGCCAGCGTTGTCGCCGCCGACGGTCATCTTTACATTCGCTACAGTGATGGGACATTGACACTGGCCAAAGCATCGCCGGACGGTTTGGACGAAACCAGTTCTTTCCAAATCCCGGGTAGCGGTGATCGTCCCAGTTGGTCTCATCCGGTGATCTTGGACGGAAAACTCTACCTCCGCGAAGGTGACTCGGTGCTGTGCTATTCGATCAAAAAATAGCCTCTTGGTTTCCGTATTGGCGTTCCAGCGGTTCGGGCATTAAGAGCCAACCGCTTAGGAACTAGGATTAAACATTGATTCAGAATAACGCCGTCAATAGACGCAGATTCTTTCAATGGAATGCTTGGTTCTTGTTATTCGGAAATCGAGATTTCGCCCAAGCTGACTTCTTCCGCAAATGGCACCGATTGTTGTGCATGGAGCGTAGGCAGGTTGCATTCTTCGATGCAATCAATCGAAATGTTCTCTGTCTGTAGCAGAATGCCTTGTGCTTTCCGCAAGTTCGTCACGCTCAAATTGTAGGTCAACTGACTCTGCACGAATTGAAATTCTGCCGACGTCAATTGGTCTTGTGCCGTCAGCATGTTCTCCAGCGCCAAGCTGCCGGTCATGTCGCTGGAGAGTTTTCGCCAGCGAATGGTCAGCACGTCTAGTTGTTGTTTGCGAGCGACCATGGCTTGGTGCTTGGCCACCAGTTCTTGCCGAGCGGTTTCTAGTTCGCGCACTGCGACTTCCACTTCCAGCTTGATGGTTTCCAAGGTTGTTTCATATTGGTTTTCCAGTTGTCGTAGTTCGTGTCGACGCTTGCGGTGCTGAGCTGCTGCGCGACGATTTCCCAACGGTACTTCATATTGCAGGCCAATTCCGTAGCTGGGCGCGCCAGTATCAAATTGGCGGACCAACGAATCGGGTATGTCACCTCGATCTTCCAAGCCACTCAAGTACGTTTGTGTCACCAAATTCAGCACCGGTAGCAGTTCATGCTTGGCCATATTCAGTCGCACACCAGCCGATTTGATTTGCTTCATGGCCTGCGAAATTTCTGGGCGATACCGAATGGCCGTGGCAAACGCCTGTTGAATCTCGGTTGTATGTTGGTCGCTAACCGGCAGATCATGTGGAATCAATTCGACTAATTCGGCGTCCGCCAGCGAAGGATCGTTGACCAACGCGCGAATCTTGGCTTCGGCGTTCTTCACCGCCGCGCCAGCTCGAAACAGGTTCGCTCGCCGTTCTTTCAGACTGGCGGCAGCACTGACAATCTGAGCTTCGGAAGCATCCAGATTGCGTCTCGCTTCCAGTTCGCCCAGCACTTCCGCCGCTCGGCGATACGCTTCCAGACGCTGATATAAGACCGCGCGTTCCAAGTACAGCGCCCAATACGCTCGCGTCACTTCCAGCAATTGCGATTGCAACTGTCGATTGAATTCATCGTCCGCAATCGACTTGTCGATCTGGGCCAGCACGGTCAAGGACGTATTATATACACAGCCGCGTCCTCGGAGCAGCGGTTGCGTGAGACTGATGTTCAGCCGAGAGGTGCCTTGCGGGTTGGGCAAGAAGAAGACGGAATTGTTTTGTTGCCAGCCAATTTGCTGAGACAATTTCAATTCGGCACCGGTCGTGGTGCGTCGTCTTAGGCCTGCTTCGCCCGAAAATTGATGATTGTTATAGCGATTACCCGTGCCACCCACCGTCAACGTGTTGCCGACCGGTTCGCTAATATCGTCCCAGCGAGAATCCAAAAACGCGTTCCAGTCATAAGCCGAATCTGCGTCGATGATGGCGGTTTCGCGAATCAGCGGTAATTCCGAAAAGACCTTGACCTGCTTGGAATGGACCAGGGTCCGAAACACCAAATCCTGCAATGTCAACGGCACGGATTCCGTGTTGGAACGAACCGGATATTGAATCAACGGATCCCACCACGCGTCCAACAGATCGGCCGGCATGGCCGTATCCGTAGCTGGATCTAGCGAATCCTGAATCTGTAATAAGGCTTGGTGAAGCTGAGCCGGTTCTTCCGATTGTGCTGACGTCCCTATCAGCAGCCAACCGGACAACCAGAGTCCCAGGCCGAGCAAAGTCCTGTGCACGATGTAACTCCTGACATCCTTGTCTGGTACATGTGTTGTTGTCCCTAGCATTCCTTCGGCTATCCACAGAGCGATTTCCGCAAAAGATCGATTCGCACCTTATATCATGCACCGCAGGTAGAATTGGAATTTCGACATCGAACGGCTTAACCCGCGTGTCCGCGCCGATTTTCTACCCATTGCGTGGCCGTATGCCAAACGGTTTGACCAATGGTATTCGTCGTATCCAGAAAAACCGTTCCCGTTCGACCCGGAATCCAACCGTCGAATGTGGTAGGGGTCGGGACGATGGAAACTAAGAAGAGCTTGTCAATTGGTTGGTATGTTGCGTCGCCAGATTCGTCTGTGGAACCAACTTGAACCGCAATGGGACCTCCGTTTATTGCACTCAAGCTAGATGGGATCGAATGAACGGCTGTCGGCACGATATTTTCTATTTTCCCGACGATGGTTGGCTGACCGTGACAGCGAATCGTCACAACTTTGCCACACTGTATCTCTTGCCTGCGGTCTTGCGTGACGTACGCGTGAATCCGTAACGACTGCTGCGCACCAAATCC
Organism: Planctomycetales bacterium; assembly: GCA_020426955.1. Classification (GTDB taxonomy): domain Bacteria; phylum Planctomycetota; class Planctomycetia; order Pirellulales; family Pirellulaceae; genus JAGQOZ01. The sequence goes on along the minus strand of JAGQOZ010000418.1, from coordinate 2,652 downwards.
ACAGAGCGGCCTTGCCGGCGTGGCGAATTGGCCTTCCAGTTCGTTTGCGTCACTCATAAAAACGTTCCCGTCGGCCGGCGCCACAATGCGCAATTCGTCTCGATCACGCAGCGCTTCCTGTAATTCCCGCTGGTAGGCCGAAACAATCCGCCGCTGAATCCGTAAATCCACAGGCGACATTTCGCGAAAGGCGATGCGCTGCTTGGCTTCGGCAACTTTTAACTCCGCCTCTAGGACTTGAATGCGATGCTCCACCTCAGCGTTTTCTAACTGAACAATCGGCGCCCCCTGTTTCACGGGCGTGATGCCGTCGGGGACCCACACTCGCACGACAGTGCCAGCCATGTTGGCGTTCAACGAATCGGGTGAAGCGAACGTCACCACAGCCGGCGCGGAAAACTCTAGCGGATTTGGCAGACATGCCACGCCCCAGGTCATCCCCACCACGCAGAAAACAGTGGCTGCAAATTGCCAACGGTTCGGTTGCTCCAGCGGACTGCCGAAGCAGACAAATCGCAGTAGTCGTAGCAACGGCGTACCGAACCAAGCCAGCGCCGCCAACACCGCCAGGATCGCACCGGCTCCGAAGAAGAGTTGTTCGGCGGCCCAAATCAACCCGCAAGCGACGAAGATTCGCCATAGGAACGCCAAGGGGCCGTACAGTCCAACAACCCAACTCCGCCATCCCGCGACTGAAATGGGGCGACTGTTCAAGCCGAAGAAAATCCTTCGTCCCACGTTTCGTAGACGGGTCTGAGCCAGGGTAGCCAGATTCGGCAACGCCAAGACATCGGTCAAGATATGGTAACCGTCAAACCGCATCAGAGGATTCAAATTGAATGCAATTGTCACTACACTGCACAGCAGCATCACGTTGAACATGCGTTGTTCCAGCAATGGCGAATCGCTCCAATGCCAAACGCAAGTGGCGATACTCGCCAGTATCAATTCAACGTGAATCCCAGCTGCCGCCGTGAACGCTCGCTGCCAGCGCGAATCAAATTTCCAGGATGACGTGACGTCTACAAAAGGCAAGGGAACGAACAAAATGAACAAGACACCTACTTGTTTCACTCGTCCGCCCATTCGTTTGCAGGCAACACCGTGCGCCGTTTCGTGAATTAGCTTTACTGCAATCCACGTCACGAACAGCCACAAGTAATTGTCTACCGCGGCAATGCTGGTTGTTTGCCGGACCAGGCGATCCCAGTTCGTCAGTACGATCATGCCTGCCAAGATAACGATCAGAAAACAAACTGCGACTGCCGCTGGATGAAACAGCCAGCCAACGATTCGATTCGCTTGTTCGAAAAAGCGATCTAGCGAACCAAACGTCACACGTAACGTCACAGGGTTGAAGCGGTTCAACCACGACGCCGGTTCGGTCGAAGGGGATTTGGCGTGCGCAGGTCGATCCATTCGACGGTCTGTTGTGGCCAAGTCAAAATCGACCAGCCATTTACTTACCGCAAACGCTTCACTTTCCGAGAATGCATCATGGCCTAGAATCGTCGCGGTGCGGCTGATGGCCTGAGCGATGGTTTGCTTACCATTGCACTGAGACAGAAAAACGTATTCAGGAATTCCAATCTGAAAGTAACGCCCTGTGACGGGGTCTTCCAGCAAATAAAAACACTGTTCGTTGCGCCGTCGCAGGGAAAATGATACGTCGCTTCGCACGCAGAGTTTGGACGACGACACGTCAATGACCGAATAGTTGTCACTCATCACCACGGCTCCTAGATTCCTAGCCAGTCTTGCATGCGATACCACGCTTGATGAAAAAGAATCCAACCCAAGCACCGTCGGTGCTTGGTGAGAATCTTGCACCGCCCAGTACTTTGCGGAATCAACTGGTGCTGTCGATTGTCCACAACCGCTCTGGCAACGATGACATTTCGCAGATTCCTAGTTTCCACGACTGAATGAATGTGTTCGATTTCCGTGCGTATTTCTTCGCCTGGTCGAGCGTTCAGGCGGAGTTTCGCCGCGTAATCCACGTCCAAGAATCGCTGTTCGTCCTGAGGAATTTCCAATTCAATTCTCACCGTCTCTAAGTTGGCCAACGTCAACAACTGTTCTCCTTCACGCACCATCGGATGCGTCAATCCGTCCACGGAGCTGGACAACACAATGCCATCACAGCTTGCGCGTATTTCGCAGCGATTCAGATGGCGTTCTGCGTCCTGTTGTTCCACTCGCAGCGATTTGATTCGAGCATCAATCTCGTTCACTTTGGCTCGATCCTTCCAATGACGCTTCCGTTCGATCTGCAGCGAACGGATTTGCGGCTCGATGCTGCGCAATTTCGTTTCATATTGAACCGGATCGAATTGAATCAACAGTTCGCCCCGAACGACTCGGTCCCCAGGCTTTTTGAAAACCGTCTCGATAATGCCGTGCATGCCAGCCGTCACCACTTCACGCTCTTCCGGCTGCACGACACAAGTACCGCCGACTTGATACGCAACGGGTACAAACAGTGATCCGATAATGGTGAAACAAATAATGCCAGCCAACAGCGTTCTGGTGGACCGTCTGGCCAGACCGAAGGACTTCCACGTCCTTTGCCACCAATTCGGTTCGCTACGGCGAACCAGCTCTAAGGCATTCGCTACTGGCAAGGACAATGCGTCCAGTTCGTTTGCAACT
>JAGQOZ010000417.1:1448-5494 GCA_020426955.1 Planctomycetales bacterium | reverse complement strand
TAAGCTACCGGTTTGCAAGAGTCACATCAAAGAGCCCAGCGGGCGACATAACAATGCGAAAGATGTGCCGCCCTCTGGGCTGGATAGTGTCCAATACGAGGACCGGTGGCTGACGCCCACCGGCAAAGATGTTTCGCCCTCTGGGCTGGATATGGAGTTTGGTTGTCACGGACCAAAAAAAACTTGCGATTTGTCGAGTGTCGATTCGTTAACGATTCGCTAAAGCACTCGTTTGGGCGAAATGATCACTCTTGCCGCCAGCAAACCGCTTACCAAGGACGACGGTCGTCTTGTGTTGTCGAACAAAGCTTGTTCAGTTGCCATTCACGTTTGCCGATCGTCGTTGTCGAATCAGTTTTAGATTTTGCTGAGCGGCGGTGAAATCGGGACGCAGTTGTAATGCCTGTTCCAACAGTGATTCCGCTTTGTCGAATTCTCCGGCCGAAGCCAGCACAATGGCCAAATCATGCAGCACAGATGGTTTGACACTTTGATCTGCCACGTTCAACGCTTGTTCCAGATAGCGTTCTGCTGTCGCAAAGTCGTTGCTGTTGGAAGCGGTGCGACTCAAGTTGCGGAGCGTGGCAACCAGCTTGCCTTGCAGACGTAGCTGACGTTCCGTTGATTCGGCGGCGGCAATGGCATCGGCAAAGTATCGCAGGCCTTGGTCTTGGTCGAACGCGAAGACCCTGGCGGCGGCGAATTCGATGAATTCGGAATCAGTGGCCGCCTTGGTAAACCACGTTCCTGGCAGTGGCACCATTCGCTTACGACGATAATCATTGCCTTCGTTTGCCAAAGTTAGATCCTGCAACAGCGTTTCGATTTCCACCGCACCTCGGTAAATGGCCAGCATATTTCCGTCCGTGTCCAGCAGAAAACTCAGCGGCACTACAAATTCGGGATACTTATCAAAGATGGCGTTCTGCAAACTTGTGATACGTTCTGCCGATGCCACGGTGGTCTGATAGCGGTGGCGGGGATTTGCAACGCGAGAAAGATCTACGTCTGCCGTTCCGTCCAGCAAAAGATCAATATTAACCCCGATCACTCGCAGCCCAGCCTTTTCCAATTCGTCTTTCGCTGTATCGAACCGAGTCAATTCTTGCCGACAAACAACGCAAGACGATGTCCACAAGGTCACCAGCGTGCCTCGGTTCGAACTCGCTTGATTCGAATGAACTTGGTTAGTGTTTTCCACCGGATTGTCTGCGGCTACGGCGTTTTCGTCCAACCAAGCGATGTTGGGGAAAGCCAGTTTGGCAGGCAGGATGATCCGAGCGGCCGAAGTTTCCGGCAGTGGTTCCGGCGCCGATGGCGACGTGATTTTGCTGACGGACCGCTGCAACAAATCCGGCTTACCTGTTCCTTGCACCAAACGTACCGCCTGCCCTGAGGCGAGTCCTGCAAAGGTTTCTCGTTTCCCGCCAGGCCATAACACTTGCGCTGTGGCGTTGCGAACCGGCGCACGAAATCCAAAATGCAACCGCCTGGAAGATTGTGACAGGAATGCGTCACCACAGCGTACGCTTTGCGTTTGCGGTCGAGCGTCCGATTCCGTTTGCAGCGTCACCACAGCGCCAATTGCGTGCCTATTTCCGGCAGTTGCTTGCAATTCGATCGATATTGCCTGATTGCCCGTTTGCTGAGCGGTTTGGTTTTGGAGAAACCGGAGTCTGGGTGCGGTGCGGTTGCGAACCCACAGATCCAAATCGCCATCGTGGTCCCAGTCTAAGAGTGCCAGCGAACGAGCGTCGTCGGGGAAATCGAAACCGGAGACCGCTGAAACATTCGCAAACCGCTGATTCGTTTTGTCCAATGCGTCGGCATTGGCACCGACGTTCAAATACACGCAATTCCGTTCGCGACCACTCCACGACGAACCCGCGCGCACCAGCCGCAGCGTATCTGCCCACGACTGCCCGTACTGCTGGACGCCGGTTCGATCACGAGTGGATTCGGGGGATTGCGACACGACCTGTCGCCAAAAGAAACTTCACAAGTCGTCCACTTTTTGGTTGGTGAAATAACCATTGGCAATCACCAAATCTTGCCAGCCGTCGTTGTTGATATCCGCAAAGCAAGAACTCCACGCCCAGCGTCCCATATTGACGCCCAGCGTTTCGCTGACATCGTCGAACGATCCATCAGGGCGAGCGGCAAATAATGTGTTGCCTCGAGCCATCCGTTGCATCCAGTTGACCGCTCGAGGATTCGCCTGCGGAGCGAATTGGCGTTGATACGTGATGCGATTTCCGGCCGCAGAAAACATGTTGCCAACATAAAGGTCCATGTGGCCATCTCGATCATAGTCCGCCCACGCCACGGACATCCCGGATGCGTGGTCTTCTACATTCGCTTGGTTGGCAATGTCTTGAAATTTCCCACCGTCGTTGCGATACAGATTATTGCGGCCAAAATCGTTGGCCACGTACAGATCTTGGTCGCCATCGTTGTCGAAATCTTGCCACGCGGCCGCCATGCTAAATCGATTATTGTTCTGATCCAGGCCCACTTGCGAAGTCACGTCGCTGAATTCGAATTGACCAACATTCCGAAGTAGAAAATTGCGACCTCCGTTGGTTGCATCAAAATAGGGAACGGGAAACGGGAGGCCTCGATCTGTAGGGTCTTTCTTTCGCAAGTTGTAGCCGCAAACGTAAATATCGGTCAGCCCATCTTGGTCAAAGTCGGCTGCAGCCAGAGAAAACGATTCCGTATTCAGCGAGATGGATCTGCGACGAGTGAAGTTGCCCTGCCCGTCGTTTTCTGCAATTTGTAGCACCGGATCAACACCAACCACCAAATCTTGATCTCCATCGTTATCTAAATCGATCAACAGCGCGCCAACCGAATCATCCAAAAAGTCAACGCCTGCTGCGGCTGACATATCCTTGGCAGTGCCGTCTGACTGCTGCACGTACAATCGATTTGGCAAACCACCCGCGTCGCACACGTAGATGTCGTCCAAACCGTCCCCGTTAACGTCGCCCACGGCCATGCCGTGATAGCCAAACTGGCTCATGAATTCCTTGGGCGCGGTGTTCATCCATTCGGGAATGCCGGGCAACATTTGCTGCGAATAGGATTCGTTCCCAGACAGGACGTTGGCCGTGACGTCTTGAAACTGAATTCGGTCCGGAACTTGGCTGGTGACCTGTTCGGCATCTGCGATGTCGATACGCTGCACTTGCGGAGCGGTTCGGTTTTCCGTCGGTAGCGTCCAACGGCACGTCCAGTGCATGGTTTGTTGGCGAACGCTACTTTCGCTGGGCAGGTAGATTTCGGTTCGAACCAAGGTGGTAAACGAATCGTCCGCCACGTCAATCTGAACGATCTTGAATTTGATGCGGCCCTGGGAATCATGAAGGGAATGCATCCAATCCAGTAAGGATTCAGAAGAACTAGGCGGCGTTGCACCGGCGGTGGATGGGCCGGTTCGAGCGACCTGGATGATCGAATCGGAATAGTGAGATTGCCAGTCCATGGAACGCACGTTTTCCGTGATCGCGTCCTTTGCGACCACCAAATGGAACGCGGCCACCACTTGGTCACGCGACTGATCAAATGGCAGATGAGCTAATTCGCCGAGCTGTTGCGAGGCCCATTCGGCCAGTGATTCGGAACTCCAATTATCCTGATCGGTCGCCTGTTTAATTGCCAGATTGGCGATGGCGTTTATGTGATTCGCTTCGTTCCGCTGATGGGGAGACAGTGAAATCGCAGTGGTTCCGAGGGATTTTGCTGTTTTTTGCGAGCGAACCGGAGGAACCGGCGTTTTCGAATCTTGACGACATCCCAAACCGACGGCAATCCATGCCAGCAGGGCTGCGAGACTGATTGGGCGAGTCGTAAGTTTTCGGTAGGGCATGACGCTTGATTTTTCTTGATTTTTCCGGCGTTGATCGGCTACACTAAGCGCCTTCTTGGAACTGGAGAGAGGCGCATAGGCGGAACCTAGGTGCACAGCGTCATTTTTACCTTTGGTAATCCTAGCCCGACGCGTTGGTTTTGAAGTTGCGCTATTTTGAAGTGCTATCAAAAAT
>JAGQOZ010000417.1:0-1438 GCA_020426955.1 Planctomycetales bacterium | reverse complement strand
AGCGAGGAAAAACTCGGAACAAATCACTCGCGGACGGGTTACCAAATGCCATAACTTGGCGCTGTCAAATTAGTGTACTCGGTTGTTTTCTACACCGTAAGTTTTTTGGAGGTTTTTATGCGCGCATTGAGGTGGATTTCTTTTGGTTTGGTTCTTGCGTGGACTGGCTTGTCCGTCACGGCGCAGGATGCAGTGATTCAACGAGCGTCATCGCCGCCGGTCATTGACGGCTTGGGTGACGATGCAGTCTGGGCGACCGCGACCGCTCATGGTCAGGATGAATTCTTCGAGCTTGTGGGGGATGTAGCCGGAGACGGTGACGAAGACATCGACATTACGTGGAAAGCGTTGTGGGATGATGAAAATCTATATGTCTATGTTGAAGTCACCGACGATGAGATCGTCGCTGATGATAGCTGTGATTGGCAGGACGACAGCATCGAATTTTACATTGATGCTCAGAATCTGGCGTTAGAGAACTATGAGTTTGGTAACGACCCAGATTTTCCAGACGGTGCACCAGCGTACCAATTCACAATGATTGCAGGGAATACGTTTGACGAAGGATTCTGCGGAAATGCCTTCAGCGAACAAACCGCATTTTCGCACGGCACTAATTCGTACGCAGGTGACGATCTTACTACTCGCTATCCACAAGGTGCCGACACGGGCACAACGCAAATCATTGGTAATGTCTATACGTCTGAAGTTGCGTTTCCCTGGGCTGCCTTGGAGGAAACCCCAGAAAACATTATTGCTCGAGGCGAATTCGGTTTTGGCATCGCTGTCAATGACGATGACGACACTGGAGGACGAGACTCACAATATATGTGGGCTACCGACCTCGGTGACCTTTGGCAGCGAAGTGCGTCGTTCCCGCTGGTTGCGTTAGAAGGTTCAACTGCCGCACCGGGTGACTTCGATGCGGACGGAGACTTGGACGACGCTGACATTGACGCGTTGGCAGCCGCGATCAACACCGGCGCCGGTGGCAGCATGTTCGACGTCAATGGCGATTCGTCGGTTAATGCTGCGGATCACCTATCGTGGGTCAAGGACCTGAAAAATACTTGGGTGGGCGACGCGAATTTGGACGGCGAATTCAGCAGTGCAGACTTTGTTGCTGTCTTTACGTCTGGCAAGTTTGAAACAGGTCAGGCCGCTGGTTGGGCCGAAGGAGATTGGAACGGCGACGGAGTTTTTGGTAGCGGCGACTTCGTCGCGGCGTTTACCGACGGCGGCTTCGAACTAGGGCCTCGTCCGGATGCTGGCGGAGGCGTCAGTGCCGTCCCCGAACCATCGTCGTGGACCATGTTGCTTGGCTTGTTGCTACTGGCACCTCGCTCTGGCCGACGTCGTCGCTAACGGCTCGTTCACGTTCAGGCGGAGACTGTGAACCGAAGGGCGCCTCGTGTCAATCTTGACCGAGGCGTCTTTC
>JAGQOZ010000416.1 GCA_020426955.1 Planctomycetales bacterium | reverse complement strand
GTGCGCTAGTACTGGCGCACTTTTGGTACAAGAACTGGCGTCTCCCAGTGCGCCTATTCCATAAGACAAGGCATCAATGCCTTGATGCGTTCATAACTAGCAACCGTCGCTCAATGCGAATGTAATCTTCACGCTACCTGACAGTGTTTGTGTTGATCAGCAAGTTCAATAGCTCGCGCCACGTGGTGAATCGTCTTTGACCGTGGTGAAACTGGAATCGTCGGCATCGCCCCACGTGGTGAGCGGCTAGTCAATGCAAGACTACTTCGTGGCATCGGCATAATTTGCCCCACATAGCGAGCGAGCCGAAGTAAGCTACGCATGATCACTTTGCCCCACGTGGGGACAGGTTTGGCTGGCAATAAATCCAACGCTGTTGGTTGCGATTGAATACGGTTCGCATGTACACTAGTGGAATAACCTAGGGACTAGGCGAACGTGCGCGATTACCGGCAAGGAGGTTTAGCATGGATTTCACGAACAGGTATCATTTTCGCGGGAATTGCATCGAATTACTTCGAGTGCTAAAGACTGGTTGGGAGGCGCCCGAGGGATATCTGGAGGAAGTAGCATTGATATGCGGGCAGGTTCTGATCGAATCCGAAAGTGTCCGAGCAAAGCGGCGCGCATGGGAAGTCCTAGAAGAACTTAAGAAACGCGGCGTACTTGACAACGTAATCGCGAAATTGAAATCACAAAATCGAACAGGGTAAGCGGTTAGCTCCCGCTGCGTGGGATTCGCGGATCAGTGGTCACTTACCTCCACGGTCCGCGGATGCCAGCCCATCTGTACAAAGGTAAGTATCTATGCACGATCCGCATGCTGTGGACGTATTGGGCGAACTAGAGTGGGTGGCCGACGATATCGAGGGCAGGATCCGCGTCAAGTTGGCACAGGAAGGAATAGCCGAAGTAGATGACCTGGGAGCGATGATCATGCAAGCACTCGCCATGGATCATCGGAAATTTGTTCCCAGGCGAGATGATGCGCACTGGCGAGATAGTCGCACTTGGTCTGAATTCGGAGGCCATATGTTGGCGTTGTTCGACGCCGGCGCATTTCAAAAACACCCAGAAATCGAGAAGATGTTTCGGCGACTTCCGCGAATAAATGCCCCTAGCTCAGACAAATCAGAATACTGGGACGAAGTAGTCTATCACGTGGTCGGACCACCAGACCCGATGCCAGACGACGCCAAATGGCCCGAGCAACGCTGGCTACCAAACCTATTTGAGGTCACGGCATGGTTGCGAAACGAAGCACTGACGCTGGCTGGTGGATTCTTACTGACCGCACGCGAACTCGCCATGGCCACGACTGAAGACGGAGACGAGGACGAAATAGAGGCGACGGCAAAACAATACACGGGAAGTAGAGGGCTCTTGTCTGATCTTCCGACGCACGGGACTAAAAAGACTGGGACTCGCGGCGCGCCCCCAAAACTCTATATGTGGTTAGATGTTGAAAAACGTCTACTGGAACGGGGCGATTCCAAAGAAGCAGTTGCTAACATTCGACGCCAGTTAATTCGCGGGCAAAATGATGCCCAAAACACATGAAAACAAGGCTGTTTCTGCCCGCTAATTATCGGAATTAGCGGGCACGCTGAATCGTGACATAGACTCACGACAAGTTGAGGACGCCGAGGGGCTCGATAGCTCCGCAACGGCTGCTCATGTCACTTTCCTACGAAAGGAGTCTATATGACGTCAAACGAGATAACACCAGCAATGGGCGATATCTCCATCGTGGCGCAGGCGTATCGACTATCAATCAAGTCGGTGCGACGTTACGCGGACGCCGGTCGGATCCCGAGGCCTTGTCGGCTCGGACGATCACTACGCTGGCCACTACGTACCGGCGATCCGGCTACGGGCATCCTAGATCACATTGAGGCGGGTTGCCCCGATCTGCGAAGCATCAAGCGGGGGAGCAAGAAATGATGCAAACAATGCGGATGAATTCAAAAAAAGACGCCGGCCGAGCCGTAATTCGACCGACGTCATTCTCAAACTCTAACAACGGTAAGGATACCATATCATGGGAAAACTAACAGACATCATGGACAATGGCGGTGACTTCATTTCTGACTGGAACTCAATCGAAGCAGCCGAAGACTTTCCGCCGTTGCCGGCCGGGGACTACGTTGGCGATCTGATGGACGCCACGCTCAGTACCAGTCGGCAGGGCACACCATGCTGGACCGCCATGTTCGAGGTTCAGCGGCCCGCTGAGTATGTCGGTCGGCGAATATGGCATTCGTTTTGGCTCTCCAAAAAAGCACTGCCGATGACAAAACGCGATTTGGCAAAGCTGGGCGTCACGGATCCGGCGCAATTGGAGCAACCGTTGCCGGTTATCTTCCGTTGCAAGTTGCGAATCGCGATTAGGACGTCGGACGATGGGCAGCAATACAATCAGGTGCTACGGTTCGAGGTGGTTGATACCATCGAATTTGAGCCGGATGAATTCGCGCCTGACGATCGTACTGACGACGGTGACGAACACGCTCACGACGTCTTCTAGGGAGTACCCAAATGCCCCCATATGGATTCCGGGTTGTCGGCGGTCGACATGGTGACCGCCGGCTGATCGACTATGCACGCGCGTTCCATGCCTATTGCGGCCTGGAGTGCGACACGAATCATGAAGCGTATTTATCCGCTTTTCGTTACGGGGATGATTTCCGAGCTCTTGATAGTGGCCGTAAGGTACTCACCAAGGGCTTTGCCGGCGATTGCTGGTCTGACTGGCTATGGTTCGACATTGACAATGAGGAATTATCGCAATCTCACCAAGATTGTCAAAGGCTGGTATCGCTATTACTGGAGCGTTATTCGCTGGACGACGACGAGTTGCTGCTGTTTTTCTCTGGATCCAAAGGCTACCACGTTGGACTAGCGACAGGTCTTTGGACGCCAGAACCAAGCACCGAATTCAATTCGCGGTGTAAGGCGATGGCGGTGCGGTTAGCTGAGCTAGCCGGCGTGACAATTGACCGCATCTATGACCGAGTTCGCTTGTTTCGCGCGCCGAATTCCCGACATCAAAAAACCGGGCTGTACAAACGGCGAATTGAACTCGAGACGCTAATTCGGTTGACGGCATCGGGTGTTGCCGAATTGGCACGGCAACCGATGGCGTTTGAATTGCCCGAGCCGCCGGCGATCAACGAAACAGCAGTGGCCGATTGGCAAGCGGCTATTGCAAGAACGAGCGAAGTGACTGAGCTAAGACAATCGAGCAAGGCGAACGCATCACTGAATCGTCAAACAAAAGAAATAATCAAGGGCGACTTCTTGCCGGCAAATGGTGACCGGCATCGGTTGTTGTTTTCGGCCGCTGCGAACTTGGCGGAGCTCGGTTGCCCGTTATCGCTAGCCCATGAGCTACTGAGCGAAACTGGACTGAATTCGGGACTACCACCAAGCGAAGTAGCTCGGCAAATAGATTGTGGATGGAAACATGGAGGTAGGTAATGGCAAGTGAAATTTCGGCAAGTTACATCACAGGTAACGATGTGTTTTCTCAGTGGTGGACGAGTATTGAGGCCGGCGAGAAACCATTGCGATACTGCTGCGGCGAGGGCGACCTATCCAAGATCCACATCGGACCAGGGCGAGTGGTGTTGATCGGTGGCGCCCCGGGCGCCGGTAAGACGACGCTGACAATGCAGCTTATCGTGGATGCGTTACGAATGGACGATAGCTTGCGGGCTTGTGTGGCGAACGTCGAAGTATCTCCCGCGACATTACTCGACCGACAATTAGCTCGAATATCCGGGATACCTGCCACGCGAATACAGAATCGCGAACTGAGCGATGAATTCGACGAACGACTGCAAATCGCCCGAGCTGCGTTAGAGTCGGCCGTTGGGCGAATCGCGTTTGTTTCGGCTTCGTTCGACCTGCAAAACATTGCTTCTGCGGCTGACGACTTCGATGCCAATATCATCGTACTGGACTATATCCAGCGAATTCGCACGGGGGCCGACGAAACGGCAAAGGCTGGCATTGACAGGACGATGGACTATGTTAGGAAATTTGCGGACGTTGGATTTGCGATTGTGGTTGTCAGTGCCGTAGGTCGGTCCAAGGATCGTTACGGTCGTTCGTCCTATGATTCGGCGGACTTATCGCTTGCCAGTTTTCGCGAGTCCAGCGAATTGGAATTTGGCGCCGACGACGCGTATATACTCGCCGAAACAAAAGACGGCATGTTACTTCGGCATTTGAAAGCTAGATACAGCGAGCCGCATGATATCGCGTTGGAATTTCACCGTTCTTGCCAGAGCTTTAAGGCGATCGACCCGTTCGAATGGATACCTGACGCGAATGCTGATCGCACAAAGAACTTGGAATCGCTATGGGGGAAAGCATGAAGCCACTGACCGGCGCAGCATGCCTCCCGCCGATTGGCGAATCACCGCCCCGACCGAAGCCAATACAAAGACGCGAGAATAACGTGGCCGGTCGTCGATTCCATCAAGTCAATGATTTTGTTGATATTGCAATGGCGAATCTGAATCGCGGAGAGATTGCAGTCTACATGGTTCTGTGGCGTGACGAACGCGATGGGTGCGTACGCGTTTCGCAAGAGAGCATCGCGAGCCGCGCCGGAATGCAAAAGCGCAACTGCCAAAAGGCAATCAAGAGCTTGTCCACCAAAGGGTTCATCAAGGTGGTTCGGCAAGGTGGCCTCAATCGTGGACCGTCCATTTATCAGATTCAGAAAACGAGCGATTGGCGCCTAAATTCTGGTGGCTAGCCTCGCCGAATTCGAATAACATACATCAGACCGAGCTAGGTTGATCCCCGAATCGCCGGCTATAGCCAACCGGCTTGCTCGGTTTATTCTCCAATTGGCTGCGAAAGGCTAACGCATGGCATCACTTCACAAACGGTCGTTTTGGAAATCCGTTCCTGATTCGGCAAAGATAATCACCGAAGACGGAAAACAGATTGCAAGTTGGAAGGATTCGAAAGGGACTCGGCGCCGAGCTGAAGTTGTCGAGCGAAACGGAAAACCGATGATTCGGGTTTCTGGCAAAACATGGCTCGCCAAATATCGCGACGGAAACGGGATTGTTCGCGAAGTATCCACCGGCTGCCGGGAAAAGCAAGCGGCCCAAAGCGTTTTGAATGATTTGGTTCAACGAGCCGAGTTGGTTCGAAGTGGAATTATTACCAACGATCAAGACCGAGTATCCGAACGACAACACGAACCGTTCGAACTTCATTTCGCCGCATACCTCGATTTCCACCGAGCCAAAGGAACGAGCCAAAGCCACGTCGATGGAATTCGTGTTCGCCTGGAACGCTTGGTTCGTGAAAATGACATCAAGCGGCTAAGCGGCATCTCACACGACCGAATCGAGCGTTGGTTATCCACCGAAGCCAAAGCCGGCAAGTCGCCTCGAACTCGAAACAGCTACTTGCAAGCGGTTCAAGGATTCTGCAATTGGTGCGTGGACACAAACCGCCTCATTGCGAATCCGGTTGC
>JAGQOZ010000415.1 GCA_020426955.1 Planctomycetales bacterium | reverse complement strand
TCGAATTCGTCCGCCAGTTTTTGAATTTCGGCCACCAACCTAGCCTGCGCTGCTCGTTCCGCTTGCCGCAACAAACTGACGAATTCGGCTTTTCGAACCGACAGCACGCAGATCCGTCCTCCATCGCTGATAAACGGCGAAAACAGTTGTTCCAGCACGGTCTGATCGGACGCATGGTCCGCGCCAATGATGATTTCCGCTGGTGACAGACATTCGTCAACGCTGCGTCCCGGCGAATAATCAGCAGGAACGAATGCGAACCGAAGGGGACGCGGCATCACGTCGAATGATGCGCAAAGTTGCTGCATGAATCCCAGCGATTCAACTCGCTGGATCAAAACCAACGGAGTCTTAGATCGCACCGTTTTCGCCACCAAACGACATTGATTTTGCAGGTCCGACAACGCACCGTTCGGGCTCGCTATATCGCTGGACGCTACAATCAAATCAGCCGTTTCCAAGGCTCTTTTCACGTCTGTTTCGATAACCAAGCGGTCGTGTGCCAGGCTTTCGGTGGCCAGTTCGGCTAGCCCCGGTTCGCCCAGATTTTGCCACGAAAAATCGGATCGTAGCGGCAATAGCGTGACATGGTGGCCCAGCCGAGAATGACAAATGCCTGTCACAATCTCATTGCGCCCGGTGCCGATTACGGTAATCTTCATCAGTTTCATTCGTGGTAACTATTTGCAGGGAAAGGAAACAGTGTGCGATGTGGCTGAACGGCGTCCCATCCTCCGACGATACCTAGACAGGTCAGTTCGACCACAATCTGGATGACTCGCCACAGAATGCTGGCGGCAATCGCTGTTGGCATCGGCAGCCACGGCAACAAAATGGCGGCTAACGTTCCTTCGCGGACCACCAAACCGCCCGGTGCAAAAATGGCGAAAAAACCAACCAGCCACGCGAACGCATTGGCTCCAATCACGGCCAATAGCGGAGGAGCTGGTGCAGTGGAAACAGCCAGGATGGTCACATAAAACGCGACGCCATTGAACGTGCACAGGACGAAGAAAAACATGCCGGTGCGCATGATTTCTCGGCGGTTCAGCGATACCTCTGCCACTTGACGAAGTCGGCTCTGCAAACCTTGCCACTGGGCCACAATTCGTGAACGAATTGGCTTCGTGACTAGCAATGCCGCCACGGCCACAATTGCCATCGCAATATATCGCCAATGAGAAAGGGACGCAAAATTCCAGGCCTGCGACCAACAATGTTGATACGGCATTAAGCCCACTGCCGCGGTGGCCGTCCAGGCCGCGATAGTGATCAACAATTCGGTAATCAAGCTGGCACCGATAACTTGGTTTTCCAAGCCCAAACGTTTGGCTTGAACCGCCCGAGATCCATAGCTCCAGAGGCTACCGGGAAGCCAACGACAGGCTTCCGATGTCAGCCAGATTCTTAGCGTTGACAGCGGAGCGACGGGGCGGCCCAACGAGCGAAGCACAAGATTCCAGCCCAGCGCGTTGGCGATGCGGTAGACCAGGCACAGTCCCACGGCTGTCAGCAGCAAACCGACGTGAATGGTCTGCCATCCTGGGAGTTGGTGTTGATAGCTTCGGAACGCGGCAGCAATACTGATTCCAATGGCAATCGCCAGAACCCAAATGAAGGCGCGTCGAATTGGCTGCTTGGCGTTGGTCATGTCGTTACGCCCACGGGAGTTGGTTCAAGTTCCGACGCCGAATCAAGGAGTTCGTGGAATTCGCTTAATTCGATGGTATCGTCCATTGTTTCGAACGACCTTGTGTCCGTTGGTTCGGAAAGAAGTCGAGCGTAGACCGATTCAATTTCTGCCGTCAATGTCTGCCAATTGAATTTGCGTTGAGCCATACGTAGACCTGCTTGGCCGAATTGATCCGCTTTGGCGGGATCTTGCAGCAGGTCGACAATCGCATGGGCCAACGCCGCTGGATCTTTTTCCGGGACCAGCCAGCCGGTAACTCCATTTTCCACGGCGTCCGGAATGCCGCCCACAGCGGAACAGACCACTGGTTTGCCATGAGCATACGCCTCCATCGCACCTACTCCTAGGCCCTCCGTATCACCTCGATCATCCACAATGGACGGATTGACCCAGACATGACAACTGGCGTATTCGTCGTTGAGTCGTTCTGTGGTGACAAACCCCAAGAAGCGAATCGCGTGTCCCAGATTCAGCTCGTTGGTCAGCGTTTCCAGTTTTTCACGTTGGTCTCCGCTGCCGGTGATAATGAATTCAACGTCAGGTTTTTTTTCCAAGATCAAGGGAACGGCGCGAATTAAATATTCGACGCCTTTGCGCTGAATCAGTCGACCGGTGAACAAAACGCGGGCTTTCGAACAAGATCGGTTCACCACTGCGTGCTTGGGTTCGACGGTCGATCCAAACGGGATGACTTCGGCTTCCACGCCGCTGAGTTCGCGAATGTGTCGAGCGGTATCGGTGCTGTTCGCAATGACATGGTCGCAGTTCTTCAGGTACCGACCTAACAGTGGTGCCACCCACTGTTTACGCCGCGCTAGAGCGAATTCGGCTCCATGGCACGTGGCGACAATCGGTGCCTTGCAAACACTCGCCGCGGCTTTCGCAATGGGAAAATGCGGAAACGGCCAGTGAACGTGGATGACGTCAAAATTTTCTTTTGCAGCCAGACGTTTGGCCGCAAGACAGCCCATGATGACGTAGGGAATGGCGAGCAATTGGAACAGCGGGTTCCGAATGCGATTGGGCGCACCTTGTTCGTGAGTCAGCTTTTCAATGGCCTTGGGCGCATAGCGAAAACGCTTGACCCAAACGTCATCCACTTGATGGTCCGCCAAGCCTTGGTACGAAGGAGCCAATACGGTGACTTGGTGTCCCAATTGCGTCAACTGCCGCAACGATTCTCGGAACCACGGCACCGCGTAGTCCGATTCGTTCCGAGGATAGCTGGAGGCAATAACCAACACTTTCAGCGGGCGCGTTCGCCCCTGATTCACAAACGATATCATGATGCAACCTCAAAGTAATGCTGAAGTGTTGCCCACAACCAATTGGTTGGCGAACAAATTCAGGCTTTTTAAGAATTCGACTGCCGAAATCTTTGCGAACTTGACGACGCCAGCGTGAAAAAAATCGTCATGTAGTGAAACAACGTCAGACAAGTTTGCAAGTTGACCAAGTGCGATGGCCGTGCCAATTCGAACTAGATGTCGGCAATGTGCGCCGAATGGACGAAACTACGGTCCGATTCGGTTCGTGATAGCAAATGCGCTGTCGAATGTATTAGAAGTCGCGGTTCCGACAACACGCTGGCGCGATGAACCACGGTGAAAAATTTACTGTAACGGCAAAATTTTCAGGCTCGATTCAGTTGGCGCAGAAATCCAGCTAGCGCGTCCTGCCAGGCAGACATGACTGGACCGCCCAACGAATGATATTTGGACGTGTCTAACACACTGTAGCTAGGACGAGGTGCTGCGGCGCCGAACTGGGCCGTGGTAATGGCGCGAACTTCGCAATTCAGCTTGGCCTGCCGAAAAATCTCCTTCGTCATATCAAACCACGTCGTCGCACCTTGATTGGTAACATGGTACGTGCCGAATTCGCTTGTTTGCAGCAAGAACAGGATGGCGCGGGCCAATTCCGGGATCCACGTCGGCGTGCATTCCTGGTCGTTCACCACCGACACGAATTCTTTGGACTCGCCTAGCCGTAACATCGTCTTCACAAAATTGCCAGCTGCTGTGGGACCGCCTAGACCGTACAGGCCACAGGTCCGCACGACGAAGTGCTGCGGGTTGATTCTTGCCGCCTCTTCTCCGGCGGCCTTGGACTTTGCGTATTCTCCTTGCGGCGCAATGGAATCTGTTTCGCGCCGAGCGACTTTCATTCGAGGAACGTCCCCAAAGACATAATCCGTACTGATTTGGACCAACGGGATCGCCAATTCGGCGGTGACGGTCGCCAACGTTTCGACGGCCCTTGCGTTGATTCGGTAACAAAGATCTCGCTTTTCTTCGGCTAAATCGACGGCGGTATAGGCTGCCGCGTTAATAACGGCAGTCGGCGAACGGCTGAGAATTCCGTCGCGAATCTGCTGATCATTCGTCAAATCTATCTCGGCCACGTCCACTCCCGACGCGTTTCTACCCAGTCTGCTGCACAATTCGGTCCCTAATTGGCCCCCGCATCCCGTAATCAGTACTGCCACTGCTCTGCTTCCTTCGTAAAAAAACTCGGTGAAATTTCGCTTCCGCCACGGTGACTTGCTCAAGGATTACAGCCATTTTGCAGTCGCTAGAGCAGCCTGCGCAAACCGCGGTGACTTTGCTGCGAAAAAAAATCGCGGTGTAGCCTTGTACGGTCAGGCACCGATACGCTAACTTATCGCCTCGCCGACGGGAAACGTCACAAGTCAAACTTGCGACTGACCCGAAAAAAGTTTTTTTCAAACCTGGTGTTGACCAGCTTTTGAAGCGGCGGTAAGATTCTGAGCTTCACCCACAGCGAATTAGTTCGCAGGGTGAACACTGATCTTTGACAATTTGGTTGTGGTAACTAGGCATCTTTAACGAAAGCCGACTACACAGACTTTTGTCTGTTTATCGGCTCTCCGTGAGTGTCGATTCCAAGGCGATTTTGCCTTGGGGTAGATGAATGTTGAATATCGTTGCGACCTGTTGGCCATGTGCCAATGGGGTAGTGGCTTTGATCTACTTTTGGTTTAACGACCAAGAGTGTTGAATAATTGTGGTCAAGCTACTAAGGGCGCACGGGGGATGTCTTGGTATTAGAAGGCGATGAAGGGCGTGGAAGTCTGCGATAAGCCCGGGGGAGTTGACAAACAAGCGTTGATCCTGGGGTTCCTGAATTAGCTTGCACTGAATACATAGGTGTAAGTGGCTAACCCGGTGAACTGAAACATCTAAGTAACCGGTGGAATAGAAAGAAAAATCGATTTCCTCAGTAGCGGCGAGCGAACGGGAAATAGCCCAAACCGTAGGGGTTTCCCCTGCGGGGTTGTAGGGCCTTTCATTGTGGAGTTACAAAGCAATCGACTAGCAGAACGTAATGGAAAGTTCGGCCATAGAGGGTGACAGCCCCGTAAGCGACAGTTGAATTGCCTCCCGAAAGGTACCTGAGTAGGTCGGGTCACGTGAAACCCTGACTGAATCGACGGGGACCATCCCGTAAGGCTAAATACTCTCTAATAACCGATAGTGAACTCAGTAGGGCGACTGAAAGATGGGAAGAACCCCTGCTAGGGGAGGTTACTGAACCTGAAACCGTGTGCCTACAAGCGGTCGGAGCACTATGATTCGTTCAGTGTGACGGCGTGCCTTTTGCATAATGATCCGGCGAGTTACCGTTACTGGCTTGGTTAAGACCTTCCGGGTCGAAGCCGTAGGGAAACCGAGTCTGAATAGGGCGTATTGTCAGTGGTGGTAGACGCGAAACTGCGTGATCTACCCATGAGCAGGTTGAAGCGCGGGTTATACTGCGTGGAGGACCGAACCCACTTGGGTTGAAAACCGAG
>JAGQOZ010000414.1 GCA_020426955.1 Planctomycetales bacterium | reverse complement strand
GTCCTCCACCGTGTCGGTGAAGCCGTACCATTCCAGCATGATGGGAACGGCTACGTTCGCCTGTCGTCCCATCATTTGCGTTACCAGTTCTGAATCTAACGAACGGCCGCGACGTTCGACAATTCGCCGTCCCACAATTTCATATAGTTCTTCCGTATTGAACATAAGTCCGTCTAGGTCGAACGCGACGGCTTGGATGGTGATGGAGTTCATGATGATCTATTTCTGTCAGGTATTTTTATGGCAGGTACGCGAGACATATTCCACTGCAAGCGGTCGAACAAATTCGCTATCACGGATGGAAGTCTGGGACGGGTGCCGTTCGAGTTCCCTGAATCATTTCGTTCAGGAAAGCAGAACAACGCTGGACAATGCGTTCCACAAACGCTTCGCCTGTTTCGGCGGTGGCCAAACTGGGCGTCGGGTCCACCTGATCGGCCAGCGCGTCGGTACGAACATTTTCCGCAAAAGCGTGCAGCGCCACCGAAGTTTCAAATTCTTGTGCGTGCCCTGGTAAATCTTGTGGCAACCGATGACCACTTTTCAACAACTCGGTGGCGTCTTCCGCGGTCAGCACATCCCAGTAAGAAAGAAACTGCAAGTTGACTTGGAATTCGCGCTGAAACTGATCCCAATTGCTTTGACACACCGCAATGTTGCCACCATGACCGTTCAGGACCAAAATGTTGGAAAAGCCTGCCTTGATCAAACTTCGGACCAAGTCATTGACCGCATTCAAAAACGTGCCGGGACGAAGCGTCAACGTGCCAGGATGCGTCATGTGATGTTCGCTGACACCAGCCATGATGCCTTGCGCGACCAGCACGTGCGGCGACAGATTCGTGGCAATCCGTTGAGCTATCAGATTCACGCTTCGCCAATCATGTTCCATGGCCAAGTGTTCCAAATGTTGTTCGATGGCAGCCACCGGCAGAATCACGGCTTGCAGTTCGCCGGAGGCCATTCGCTGGCGAAATTCGCGGCGAGTCAGCTTGCCAAGCAGATAGGGCGAATCCATATAATCGATCCGAATCTACATTGTTTTCGTACGAATACCGTCTTGGGCGAACCAAGTTTCACGACCGCCATATTGTTCACCGAAGCGGCATTTCACACAATAAGCGCCACGTTTGCGGTATGCTATAGGTCCAGCTTTGCTGCAGATGCCTAGATCGTTCAGAATTTGACATTTCCATCCATTCAAAATCGGCACGAACCAACAGGAAGCTCCCGCGTGATTCATGTCATTGCCACTATTCAGCTAAAGCCAGACACCGTCGATTCGTTTCTGGCCGAATTCCGCCAAATCGTTCCGCTGGTGCTGACAGAACAAGGGTGTTTGGCATACGGCCCAACCATGGACCTGGAAACCAATATTCCAGCGCAGCCGGATGCCCGCTTGTCCACCGTGGTCATCATGGAGCAATGGCAGGATTTGGATTCGCTGGAATCGCATTTGATTGCACCGCACATGTTAACCTACCGGCAAAAGGTGAAAGACTACATTGAATCGGTCCAACTGCAAGTCTTGAAACCCGTGTAAATCGCTCCGGTTCGCTCACTTGATTTTGAATTGAATCATCATGACATCCACCGCTTCCGTTTCGCTGACCACAAGGCGTTTGCCGTACCCTATTCTGTTGTGGATTCTGTTGTTGCTGCCGTCATTCGTAACGCTGACAGGTTGTAGCTGCCGACCGGTGAATCCTAATAATTCGCAAAAGACAGAAGAAGAATTGTTGGCTGAACAGGAAAAAAAGAAGGCCAAGCCCAAGGACGATTTTGAAGCCAAGCCACCTCGCGCGTTACCTCGGCACTTTGGTTCTGAAACCGCGCTGGACTATGTCAAACCGGGGCATTGGAGTAACGCGGAAATCGAACTTTGGGCCAATAATTTTGATTTTCCCAATGGAGAACTGGTCACCAGCAATTTAGACGCGGCGTCACGGCCTGTTCGATTGGATCGCACTCGGTTCGCACTGGAAGGCTTTCGTTCCTTGGCACTGCCCAAAGGCCAGCACAAGAACACGGAATTCTTGATTTATCCTGGTACTGATTCCAATCGACGAAACGTTACTATTCAGACCTATTTGCGAACGCAGTACGGCGGCGGCAATCGTTTTCAGACATCGTTGATTGCCAATCGCATGCGTCCGCATCAATACATCATGCTGGTGTTAGCTCGAATCCCCGAAGCCTATTCTTCGGTCTTGGCAGACATGACGTGTATCACTCCGCCTTTGGCCGATGTGATTTTGGCCGACAAGAATTTGCTGAGCGATTATCAAATTCGCTTTCCAGCAACTACTACGGAGAAACGAGCGGCGTTGCCATCGCATCCGTTTGGCTGGAGTTCCACGGCGTATGTGATTTGGGACGATTTTGACCAAGCGTTGATGACGCGAGCTCAGCGGCAAGCGATGTTGGATTGGTTGCATTGGGGCGGACAGATCATTGTGGCGAACCCAACTTCGCTGGAGACCATGCAGAGCGGTTTCCTGTCACCTTATTTGCCGGCCAAAGCAGGATCGACATCGTCATTAACGGAAGATCGGCTGAGCGAATTGAATTCGCGCTGGTCGATGAATATCGAATCCAAGGCCAAAAACTTTCCAGAACTGGTCCCGCTGCCCGATACTCCACTGGAAGCGGTTTCGCTGGAGTTGACCGAAGGTTCTTCATTCGTGCCGCAAACCAGTGACTTGGTGGCCGAGCGTCGAGTCGGTCGTGGCCGCATTGTGGTGACGTCGTTCGATCTCACCAGTGCTCCGTTTGTTCGCTGGAACAACAAAGACAATTTCATGAACGGCTGCTTGCTGCGCCGAGCGCCTCGTATTTTCCAAGCTAGTGAAACCTATGGCCTTTCCATGAATTGGGCCGGTCCTGTGAAACAGCAGATTTACCAAGTGAGCAAAGTGCCAGAAGACGAGCAAGTCGATTCTCTCGATCCTTCAAATTCACCGCCGTTTGGTTTCAATCCGCAAAACGACTACCCGGAAGATGAAATAGTCCGCACCGCCGCCGAATCTTTGCTCACTACAAAGCTGCGGTATTTTTCTCGAGACGCAGCGCCGTACCTCTCGGAAGATCCCGCGACCAATCCCTACCACTTGGACGTCAGCGGCTATGGGTACGACAAAGACTCCGGCATTGCCGGCTGGAATGATTTCAGCGAAGTCGCCAAAACCGCTCGGCAATTTCTGGAGCAGTCCAGCGGCGTGGAAGTGCCCAAACGAGAATTCGTGATGTCCACCTTGGGCATTTACTTATTGGTGTTGGTACCGTTGAATTGGGTCATCTTTCGGTTGATGGGAAAAACAGAATGGGCTTGGGCGGCGGTGCCTTTGATTGCCATTGGCGGAACGGTGATGGTGGTTCGTGTCGCGCAGCTGGACATTGGGTTTGCGCGCAGCCGAACCGAAGTTGCCGTGGTGGAATTGCAACCGGGTTATCAACGAGCACACGTCACGCGATTCACCGGATTGTACACTTCGCTATCAACGGCTTATCGGTTCGCGTTTGATGACGAAGCTACCGCCGTGCTTCCGTTTTCGTTGGGTTCGCTCAGTCGAGCGGAAATGCAGCGACAGCCAGATTTGGTTTCTCTGCGAACCGGCGGAGATCGCACCGACAAGAAGGCGGAAATGATCATGGAGGGCATGGCAGTCAATTCGAATAGTACCGGCATGGTGCACACCGAACAAAATCTAGAAATTGGCCAAGGGATTGAATTTCGAGAAACGGGGACGGACGTTTTTTCGCTAAGAAACAAGACGGGGCTGAATATTCGTAACGCGACCGTGGTTTGGCGAAAAAGTGTCAATGAAATGGAAATTTGTCAGCTGAAGGCGCTGGCAACGGATCAAGAGATCGCGTTGAACTTTCAAGTGGCGGAGATGATCAAACCCAGCGAAGAAACACCAGAATCGCTATGCCCGCTGGAAAGCTTAGCCCTGGCAACCGAACGCATGAACGATGGCGATATCATCCTAGTCGGCTGGTCCGAACAAGAAGTTCCCGGCATGCGGATTTACCCTGAATCCAATCAAACAGAATTTCACACGTTGCTGGTTTCGCATCTGCGCTACGGTGAACTGCCTGCACCCACTAGCGATTTCAATAACCAGTATATTCGCGTCAACTAACACACGACACACTCAAGCACCGCACACTTGCATACGCCAAGTATTCCCATTCGCATAAACCGAGTAACCACATGATTGAATTGATCGACTTTGGAAAAGAATACGGCGACTTTACCGCTGTGGAATGCTTGAATCTGAAGATTGAAGCGGGTGAAACGTTTGGATTCATCGGACCTAATGGAGCAGGTAAGAGTACGTCCATTCGGTTCTTGGCGACGTTGCTGAAAGCGAGTCGAGGTGAAGGGATTGTCAACGGACATAGCGTTACTAAATCGCCAATGGATGTGCGTCGTAGCGTCGGTTACATGCCTGACACCTTTGGCGTGTACGATGGCATGAAGGTTTGGGAATTCCTGGATTTCTTTGCCGTGGCCTATTCCATCGGCAAGACCAAACGCAAGCAAGTCATCACCGACGTGTTAGAACTGCTTGATCTGACACACAAACGAAATGATTTTGTGAACGGACTTTCGCGAGGCATGAAGCAACGCCTGTGCTTGGCCAAAACGTTAGTTCACGATCCTCCTGTGTTGATCTTAGACGAACCAGCCAGCGGCCTGGATCCACGCGCCAGACTTGAAATGAAAGCGTTGCTGAAAGAACTGCGGCGGATGGGCAAGACCATCATGATTTCCAGCCACATTCTGAGCGAATTGGCGGATTGCTGTACTTCGATTGGGATCATTGAACGAGGCCAATTGCTGATGCATGGCGCCATTGGAGATGTTTATCGCAGGATTCGTGGCAACCGGATTATCGAAGTGAAAATGAACGAAGGTTTCGACAAAGGGTTGAGCATTATTCGTAGTTCGCCGCATTGTCGCAGTGTGGATGTCGACCAACTCAAAGTGGTCGTCGAATTGGAAACCGACGACGCCGGCGTGGCTGAACTGCTGCAACAGCTGATGAATAGCAACGTGCAAGTTCGCAGCTACGGTGAAAAAGACCCGACGTTAGAAGATGTCTTTATGCTGGTGACCAAGGGGTTGGTGACCTAAGGAAAACGACTTGCATCAGGGGACATGTCATGCACCAAAGGGAAGTCACAGAGCTAATTGATCGAGTAATCGTTTGTCATTGATAACCATCCGGGCCAGACATTGACATTTGCCGCCAGATTGGCTCGTGAAAACAGTTGGACGCATGCCTATGCCAACCGAGTGGTTTTGGAATACAAGCGATTTTGCATCTTGGCGGTCGCGGCAGGTCATCCTGTCACTCCGTCGGAACATGTCGATCAGGCATGGCATCTGCACTTGACCTATTCACGGTCCTACTGGCAGCGATTCTGTCCCGACGCATTGCGCATGGATTTGCATCACGAACCGACGGCAGGAGGAATGGCCGAAGGAGAAAAATTCCG
>JAGQOZ010000413.1 GCA_020426955.1 Planctomycetales bacterium | reverse complement strand
AGCCGGCGCCGAATCGTCGTCGGCTGCAGACGTTGCGTTTCACGCATGTGTGACTCCCACGCAATCACCGCTCGGTGGTCGATGCGTCGCAGTTCGACCGGCGTCGAAATTTCGACAAAACTCATGAAATCTTGCACGTCACGGCGATAGGCCAATCGCGTCCGAGCACTCTTCAGCTTGGCCAACCAGATGGCTTCTTCGGGAACGGCAGCCAGGGAATCGAGTCGGGATATTGTGGGAGTTGCGTCGGGTTGACGCGTTTCGGATGCCAGTCTGCTATAATCGAGTAATCTAGAGACCATTGTTCAAGTTAGCGTGAGTCGAGGATTTATGGTTACACAAGTAGACTTGACCGAAACTGAAATTGCCGAGCTGCAGAAGGCTACGAATCAGAGTGACCCTGCGGAGGCCATTCGGGCAGCGATGCATGCGTTTCTCCGGCAAGTTCGGCGAGATCAGTTGAAGGCCCTTTCCGGTAAAGTAGAGATGCTCGAGAACTGGCAAGAATTGGAACAACGCGAGTTGGATGCTTCCAGTGGCAGTTAATTCGTTGGTCATGATTGACACCTGCATTTGGGTCTCCTTCTTCAACCGACCGAATTCGCCGGAACGCAAGGTCATCGACGGTTTGCTGGATGATGATCGAGTCGCCATTGTCGGACCCATTCTTGGTGAAGTTCTCCAAGGTTTCCGGCGTGACGAGCAGGCCGACTGGGTCGCTTCGTCTTTGCGAGGTTTGCGCGAACTCGACGTAACGTGGGACGACTGGCGTCATGCTGCGCAGCTTGGTCGCGAGCTCTCGGCGCGAGGCCACAAGCTTCCGCTGACCGATTTGGTCATAGCCGCTGTCGCGATTTCGAAGACATCTCTGTCTTCACTATCGATCCTCATCTCGATCTCTTCCCCAACCTAAAGCGGTTTCATTTCTAGGCAGCTGCAAGCAGCCGTTAAGCCCTCTGGTTCTGACTGTGTTTTGGTCAGGTTCAACCGATGGCGCCATCCAATCCAGCCCACGATAATCCGGTTTATCACGTGCTCGACATTCGCACATCTTGGACCTTGTGACAACGAAATTCGAAGAGCGTCGCCATCGCGTCGAACCGATTGACTCGATGACGGCATCTGAATCTTCGGACCAGAAACCTTCGAACACTGCAAGCGAATGGAACGAATCATCAATTTGCTATGCGAGTTCTTTGCTGAACTACGCAATGACGCATGCGTCTACCCGGATATCAAAACCGTTCGGCGAGAACTCGATCGGCAGCTGGCGAACATCGCGACGTGTCCGGCACTATCGTCGTCCGTGTTCCGCAGACACGTGGTCATGCGACTTCGCGACGAGCGGGATCGACTCGAGCAGCTCGGAGCGGGCCGGCTGATATTCGACTCCACGGAAACTTGGCGTACCGTGTACGAAGAGATTTTGAACGCCTGCAAAGCTAAGCGATACTTGAGCGTGGCGGTGGTACGCTCCGACGAATATTGGCGAGACAAGCCAGGCGAACGAAGCCTTGAATTCAATTTTCAACTGGTCAACCACGGATTTCATGTCCATCGCATTTTCGTCATCGACGACTTCTTCTGGCCGCCGGCCGCGAGAACGCCGTCCACGATTCTCTTCCATTGGATCCACAGCCAGCGACTACGCGGCATCGAAGTCAGCATGGTGCGCATCTCCGAACTGGAGCACGAACCAACGCTCGCCCGCGACATGGGCATCTACGGCACCGACGCCGTTGGCTATCAACAAACCGACTTCGAAGGCCGCACCACGCGTTTCGAGGTGACCTTCGACGCAGCCGACATGAAAGACGCCGAACAGCGTTGGGAACAGTTGTTGCTATACGCGAAGCCCTACGACGATGTGGTGGTCGTGAATTGAATGTTCCGTTCGCGGTTTCACGCCGCTATGAATCGATCTAGGCCCTCACCGCTCCGTATTGGATTTCGCACGGGATCGTAGGAAGGTCGACTCTACACCATCGCAACGCCCAAGCTATGGCATCAAGTTGTGCGTTGGTCAGCTGAGTTGACGGCATGGCGGCGCGAATCATGCCGTCTTCGTAAGTGCTGACCGAAATAGAATGGCTGGCAAAATAGTCGCGAAGGGCCATTGGGTTGGTCTGCCGAACAGAACGGTCGTTCGCTTGTAGCATCACGATTCCCGTCGGAAGTAAGCTCGGCAATACGGTCCAATTTGTTTCGTAAGCGATCGATGCGAATCGTCTCGCGTTTGCCAGCCGACCGCTGAATTTGGTTCGCACGGAATCGGGATCGAATTGCCCGTCCGTCAAGGCCGCTCGACACGTAAACAGGGACGCCAAGTTCACCGTTTCTGAATATCTCTGCAGCGAACGAGCCTTCAATTCGCTGATCAACAGCAACAAAGGATCGTCCAGTTGTCCGTCTTGCACTAGCCGACCCAAGGTGCGTGCGATTGAAGCAGAGCGGCGATTCGGAAGAAACGCCACTCCCATCGGCAGATGCCCCTGTAGCCACTTATGCGTGCCGGCGATGAAAACGTCGCAGTGTTCGAGGCCAAGCTGATCGGAAACGTGTCCCAGCGCCTGAGCACCGTCAACTACGACATATTTCAGAGGCCGAATTCCGTTTAACCTCTCGCAAATGTCGTCAACCGGTAATCGAATTCCTTCGTGACTGATCGCCGGTATGAAGAGCCCGTCGCAGCCCATATTCGAATAGTCACGAACAAAGCGGCCAACGATATCGTCAACGCCTTCGCCACCCCGCCGAACAAGCGTTCTGACTGACACCGTTGATACGCCAACATGACATCGCGATCGCTCGGCCTCAAAGATTCTGCGATAGCTGGGCCAGGTCAGATCCGAAACCAAGACGCGTCGACATCGACGACAAAGTTCACGCACAGCCAGTTTCACTAGCTGAGCCGTCCGATTCGCCATCAACACACGGCAGTCCGGCGTCACTCCGACGAATCGCTTCAGTGCGTCATCAAGCTCGAGAACGCCCTTCCAATCTTCCAACGCCGGATAAGAAAGGCGAATGTTTTCGGGCCAGTCGGAGAAGCCTTTTTCCAGAAGTTGCGAAAAGTACAGCGAACAACCTTCCGTCGCAGCCAGACGGACATAATCGAAGTGGGCCAACCTAGCTCGCTCGGACAGCAGGCCCATACGTGCCGAGTCCAGGTAAAGTCGCGTAGGCATTTCTACCTGGATCATACCGTACCGTTCGCACAGATCCAGTCGTTTAAACCCACGCAACTGAAAATCGTGTGTTTGTCGATTTTTCGGCGGCATTGGATCCCATATGGCCAACCATCCGCGGGTTTTCGTATGCTGATGGATTGTCGGCCCAGGAATCGGACCTACAAGGGAGTACCATGATGGAACCACACAAAATTTGGATTGAACAGTGCGACGCGGCCGAAAACATCGAAAATGATTTTGGCACACAACAGGCCCTGGATTACTTGATCGGCGAAAAGTTCTTAAATTTTCTCGAGGCTGCCGAATCGGATACTGACTTTCGGGACGAGATTCCGGATTTCGTAGCCAAGATCGAGACGATCTTTGAACACTGGCAACTGGCCCAATATCTCGAAACAGCTCGTCAGACGGAACCCTTCGATCCCAGCTTGTTCGAACCGAGGTCGCACTCTCTGTTGGGAGAAGAGGAAATCGAGTTCGACGCCGACGAAATCGAGGAAATGCGGAAAAACGACATTCGACAATGCACTCGCGACTTGCTTCTGGTGGAACGAGCAAGGGATTGGTTGCTGGAGGAGGAAGCGTGATAAAAGACAAACCGAATGATCACGAGACCGGCCAGGAAGCGTCAAGACCAGCGTGTCCGGCCTGCGGAGGCCAACTCGTTGAAATCCGTGCGAAACTCCAATGCACCCGCTGCCACACCATCTGTGAGACGTGTTGCGAGGGAGGCCGAGGATGATCTTTCGCCTTACGCAGAAGCTTGGCACTAAGATCAAAGCCGGGCGGTTGTCAGAGAGTCCGCTGGACGAAAATCCCTTCGCCGATTGGTCGTGTAACTTGTTCACAGCAGGACGAACGCAGTACATCATCGTGTCGAACACGGCTTCGCTGTATTCGTGCGTAATGCACGCCAAGGGCATCACGAATGAAGGGCGTTTTGTTGAACAGACGTTAAGCACTATTCGCGAATTCATGGAAGCGGACGAACAAGTGCTTGCCTACCAGAAGCTCATTGCGCCGGCCAGTGGCTCCATCACATTTGCCAAGTCTTTGAATCGGTCTGTCACCGGATCGATGAACGACCTCATCAGGTTCGCCAAGCATTGGCTGGCCGAGGACGATCTTTCACCGCACGACGTCGGCTTTGAGCTTAACGACATCCTGCTTTCGGCTCTGGCGACAACGAAGTCCCAAGGTTACGGTAGGCCAAACGAGGCATTCAAGGCGATGTTCACATCACATTTGGCGATCAATAAGACATGAAAATGAAGCGAGCACGTGATCAACTAAGCGATGAGGTAAATTTCCCGCACCTCGCGAACTTCCTGCAATCTGGCGGGAAGCTCGAAGTTGGTGAAGATTTGTCGATGGGAGGATTCGCCAGAATTCGCAAAGGCAACCGCATCGTTTTGGTGGATACCACCTATCGCGACTTCGCGGCGATCTTAAAATCGATGGATTCGCAGGCACGGAATTGGGACGTGAGGCCGCCTGAATCATGGCCCGAGGAATCGGTCGAATGACGTGGATGGAGTGGTACAGCAGCTTGTGGAAACCGTCCTGGACACCGTCGCCAGCGACGATCGGCCTGATATGGCAGATTCTTTACCCAGTCATCGTGCTAACCTTTGGCTTCGTGTTGGTGCAGGCATGCAGAAAGAAGCTGTCGTGGACCGTCGTCGTGCCGTTTGTCACCAATCTTGTGGCGAATCTAATTTTCACGCCCATCCAATTCGGCTTGCGGAACCTACCATTGAGCGCCGTGGATATTCTGATTGTTTGGGGAACGATTATCTGGATGATGGTCGCCATCTGGAAGCATTACAAATGGGTTGCCTTGGCACAGCTTCCGTACTTCGTCTGGGTCTCGATTGCCACGGTCATCCAGCTGAGCATCACCTGGATGAATCGATGATCCAAAAAAATCCCAGACAAGAATTCTTCCACAGATCGCTTGCCTGTTGATGCTTCGATTTGTCAATTCAGATAATTGCGGCCAGTCTGAACAATTGCCACCCGATAATCGATGCCGAATCTTACCGTACCGTCGTCCGTTTCAATCCTTGTTGTTTTGGATTGGTGTCGAAAACATCCCCTGCCTGCATTGCCGCATGTCTTAACGGGGTTTCAATCCTTGTTGTTTTGGATTGGTGTCGAAGACTCAGGCTCGTCACCCTCTTCGTCGCAAGCTCCAGTGAGTTTCAATCCTTGTTGTTTTGGATTGGTGTCGAAGGCTCAATGCGATGCCTAAGCAGGGCGTTTCCAGTACGTTGTTTCAATCCTTGTTGTTTTGGATTGGTGTCGAAGACTCAGATTCCCAAAGTCCT
>JAGQOZ010000412.1 GCA_020426955.1 Planctomycetales bacterium | reverse complement strand
CCGAAACGTAAGTGAGGGAAAACGGAGTGTTTCTCTGGTCCCTTGCTAACGCGTCGGGCTAAGAAATTCTGCCGAGACAACGCAACCTCTCGGACACGTCACCTCGTCACTACGATTGAGCCTCATCCAAGTGCTGTCGCAACATCGATAGCACTTTCGCGTTGGCGTCCGGAAACTGCAGTACGTCCAGTTCGCTTCTTCGGACCCAACGGAACG
Organism: Planctomycetales bacterium; assembly: GCA_020426955.1. Classification (GTDB taxonomy): domain Bacteria; phylum Planctomycetota; class Planctomycetia; order Pirellulales; family Pirellulaceae; genus JAGQOZ01. Next base: position 5,314 of record JAGQOZ010000412.1, on the reverse strand, counting down.
AGCCGGTTACGACTGGAAGCGGTCGATTCGATTCGTTCGACGGAACCTGACTGGCCGCAACTTCGCATTGAAAGAAGAACAGATGCAACGATCCAAATTCGTAGTCATGACGTTGCTGGCACAGCAGTCGCATCACGCGTACTGTCAGTCCCGTTTCTTCTTGTGTTTCTCGCACCGCAGCGTCGGCGGCCGTTTCATCCGCTTCGACTTTTCCACCCGGGAATTCCGCATAGCCGGCCAGCTTACTGCCGGCAGGCCGAATGCCCACAAGAAAGTGATCGTCATGTCGAATCACGCAAACGGCAATTTCAGGAGCGTCAGCCGGCACGGAGTTTTCTGGTTCCTGCATGGGATGCTCCATGGAAACAAGTATAGCAGTAGGATTCGCTTGGCGTGGCGTGGCGTGGATGCTAGCGACGTGCTAACGCCCTCCGATGAATTGCCATTCAACCCAAATGCCAGCTACGATATACTTTGTCCGTCAGTCATGGAAGCAGGACGGGCCGCAAAGTTTGGACGCTTCGCGGTCATTAAAACACGGATGTTTCGGAAAGGGCGTTGTCATTCGTATCGGTATCTTCTTGCCCAATTGGATCGGCGACGTCGTGATGGCGACGCCCACGCTGCGAGCGTTACGAAGTCACTTTTCGTCCGCGCAGATGGTGGGCATCATGCGTCCCTACGTGCAATCGGTACTGGAAGGAACCGACTGGCTGGACGATACCATTCTGTTTGATCATCGGTCGAAAGATCGCACGTTAGGCACCAGGGCACTCGTCCATCAGTTGCGAACTCAACAGTTAGATTCGGCCATATTTTTAACGAATTCAATGCGTCCCGCGCTCCTTTCCTGGTTCGCCGGCATTCCTCAGCGAATTGGCTATGTACGCTACGGCCGAGCACCATTGTTGACGGAACGCCTTGTGCCGCCTCGTAGCGGACGCAAGCTGCAACCGGTGTCGGCGGTGGACTATTATTTGGAAATCGCCAAGTCCATGGGAGTCTCTTCGGTATTGGACCGCACGCCTGAGCTGGCGGTGCTGCCGAGTCAAAATGAGAGTTTTCGGGATATCTGTCGGTCACTGGGCCTTTCGCCCAATCGACTGATCACGCTTAATACGGGTGGCGCCTACGGCGACGCTAAGAGCTGGCCCGTGACGCACTTTGCCGATCTGGCGCGGCGAATCGCTACCGAACATTATGTGGACATTGCCATTGTCTGCGGTCCAGCAGAACGCGAATCGGCGATGCAGATTGAACGCATGGCCGCTCACGATCGAGTTCGCAGTTTGGCTCAGCAAACCTTGAGTCTCAGTCTTACCAAATCGTTTGTCAGTCAAAGTCGGCTGCTGATTTCGACAGACAGCGGGCCGAGACATTTTGGCGCAGCCTTTGGCATTCCTACGCTGGCCATCTTTGGGCCCACCGACCCCGTTTGGAGCTTCAACTACAATCCGCAAGAAACGGAATTACGGATGGAACTCGGTTGCAGCCCCTGTGCCAAGCGATCCTGTCCGCTGAAACACCACGCTTGCATGCAGGAACTGACGCCCGATATGGTTTACCGAGCGGCACTGCCATATTTGCAGCAATTTGACCGCCAAGCTGCGTAGGCCGGCTGGCAATGGGCAGTTTGTGTTTGGGCGATTACAATGCGAAGAAGTTGATTCGCATCTTTTCTTAGCTTCGCAAAGTTCCATTCATGACGCTCTATTTTGCTGACGGTTCGCCGACCACCGAATTCACCGATTCGCAGATCCAGAACGCACTTTTTTCGGTCTTTGATCAATTGCCGAAGAAACACAAAGTACTGGCCATTCCGCCTGATTTCACTCGCTACCATAGTCAAGCCGGCAAGATTACTTGTATGGCGTACGACTATTTCCAATCGGCCATGACCGACGTCATGCCGGCACTCGGTACGCATGACCCGATGTCGGACAAACAGCTGGACAAGATGTTTCCATCGTTGCCCAAGAGTCTGATTCGACCACACCGGTGGCGAGAAGATGTGGTGACGGTTGGAGAAGTTCCGGCCGAATTCGTTCGAACAGTCACCGAAGGTATCTACGACAAACCGTGGCCCGCTCAGCTAAACAAACTGGTGCGAGACGGCGGGCATGACTTGATTTTGTCCGTGGGGCAAGTCATTCCGCATGAAGTGATCGGCATGGCCAATTACAACAAGAACATCTTTGTCGGCACCGGCGGCAGCCAAGGGATTAACGAAAGCCATTTTGTCGGTGCGGCGTATGGCATGGAACGGATGATGGGTCGAGCGGACAATCCGTTGCGACAGATTCTGAATTATGCGGAACGTGAATTCTGCCAAGACCTGCCGTTGCTGTACATCCAAACCGTCATTGGGCCTCGGGAAGACGGCCAGTATGTGATGCGAGGCCTCTATGTTGGCGACGATCCCGAATGCTTTGAAAAAGCGGCCGCGCTTTCCGTCAAAGTCAACATCACGACGTTGGATCGCGAACCCCAAAAAATTGTGGCCTATTTAGATCCCGAGGAATTTCACAGCACTTGGCTGGGTAACAAAGCCATCTATCGAACTCGGCTGTTGATTGCTGACCAAGGCGAATTGATCGTATTGGCTCCGGCCGTGGAAACCTTTGGGGAAGACAAACAGATAGACGCGTTGATTCGCAAATACGGTTATCGCACCACACCGCAAATCATGCAGTTTATTCAAGACAACCAAGACTTGCGAAACAATCTTTCCGCAGCGGCCCATTTGATCCACGGTTCGTCCGAAAATCGCTTTACCGTCACCTATTGCCCCGGCCATCTGACAGAAGACGAAGTGACCGGCGTGGGCTATCAATATGCCGATCTAAATTCCATGCTGCAAAAGTACAATCCCGATTCGCTGCAGGATGGCTGGAATATGGTGGACGGCGAAGAGATTTACTTTGTCCGCAACCCGGCACTCGGTCTGTGGGCCGCCAAGCATCGGTTTGGTTCGTAGGTTCGCGGTGAAAGGCCGAGAAGCAAAGAGTGTTGCGATGTTAAACCGGCAACAGGCATTCGTCCGGCGGCCTGGAAACTTACAGGACCGACATTCTGTCCGTCTAATCTAATCGTCGAAAGTTAGGATTGATCGCAAAAGACGAACGAATCGGCTTGGTTGCTTCGGGAAGTTCTTGATCGAGCCGTTCTCGCCACAGGAAGTGCATCCCCAAAGAACTTCATCTGGCCCATTTAGGAATACGGACATCGTGGTACAGGTACAGTCGTCGGCGGGGCATTGCGCAGCAATGTCAGATGGGAGCGAATTTAACGTTCGAGAAGCTACGTGATGCAGAAAGGCCGAGAACTCTGGCGACAGTGGCGATTCTTGAGCGTTGAATATATCAATGCCACGCTTTAAATCCGAGTAGTGACCGAGCTTCATGAGAAGAGGCCAGAGATTCGCGAGGACGGGACCGAGCAAAATAACGACCGAAATCACACGCTTGCGGCCAGTGACCTCGCCATTGGAAAACTCGCGATCCGCAACTCGCGTGCATTACTTCGTTATGCCCTTTTTCGGGTTCAGAGTCTCTTGTGTTCAGTCATCAAGCTCACCAAAGTCATCGTCCCACGCCAAATCGCCAACGTCAATGTACGCATGGCAATGGCGGCACTCTTGAGTTGTTCCGTCGAGCGGTGCCGTCAATTCGCTCCCCTCGTTCGGTTCGCCTAGGGATGACGACCGAGCCAAGGCAACGGGCACAGATGACCGTCGAGAGCTTGCACCAGGGCTTGCACCAAATCTAGTGCAAGCTAGTCCAAAACAGTCCATTCCAGTCCCTTCGCCAGAATCCACCAATACGGCCAAGGCACGAAAAAACCCCGAGAAACAAAGCGTTTTTCGGGGTTTTGGAGAGCGACGCCGACGGGACTCGAACCCGCAACCACTGGATCGACAGTCCAGTACTCTAACCAATTGAGCTACGGCGCCAATTAATTTGTCTTTCGTTCTTAGTGAACGAGTGGTGAATTATAGCTTGCATCCGACCGTTCGCAAGGCGATGACGGCACTTGCCAAGCCAAAAAAATCGGCTCGGTAATGCATCTGTTCCCAAGGTCGGTGAAGTGTACTTCGGATGGATGGAACGTCTCTTTCCAGAGAATATCGGGTGCAACGTAGTGGTTGGCCAATCAGGCAGATCGTGGCAATCGGCATATTTGCCATTCACGTCATTTGACGAGCGGAAAATGTCGACTCGGCCCCAGAATTCGAGGCAGAATTCGTCTTGAATTTGACCTATGTTTCCTAATAAGTACGATTCCAACGTAGGGGTTTTCAAAATGAGTGTCGCCAATCAATTGCTGCGAGATATCTTGCGAATCGTGAATCATCTGAACACGCAGGAATACGTTGTTTTGGCGCTGTGCGCAATCGTCATTGGGTCGATCTGCCTTCGCGGATTTGGCTCGCGAGCGTATTAGATTCCAAGTTAGGGCTGACCTGAAACCCCAATTCTAGCGACTCGGCAAGTCCTTGCTGTAGCGACATCTGTGCAATGCCCCTAGGTCAATTTGGTCGAATCTGTTAGCCTACGAAGCTTCATCATCTTGGCCAAAATCGTAGGCGTCGAAGCGAATTCGGTTCGACACAATCAAACCGAAGGAATCGACATTGTCCATCGCTTCGAAACCCGTCCCCACGAATCCTGAATTTTCCTCGGAAGAACGCAAAGCTCTACCCACCAAAGCGCAAGTCCTGGAAGCGATTCCGCCGTCTTGCTTCCAGCGAAGTCTGATTCGGTCATCGGCTTACGCGGCGGTATCCGTGGCGCTGACACTGTCCGTCGGAATGCTGGCCTATCATTTCCTACCTCGTGAATGGGCTTATTTACCGGTCTGGCTGCTGTACGCCATGGTGTGTGGAACGGTCGCAACGGGTTGTTGGGTGATTGCACATGAATGTGGGCATCGCGCCTTTTGTGCCAGCAATTTGATTCAGGACACCGTGGGGTACGTGCTGCATTCGGCTTTGTTGGTCCCGTATTTTTCATGGCAAAGAAGTCACGCCGTGCATCATGCCAGAACCAATCATTTGGACGAAGGAGAAACCTTCGTACCGGCTAGATCCACATCGGCCAGCGGGATGCTGTGGCAACGTTGGGAACAGTTTATGGGTGACGAAGCATTCGCCATTGTCATGATGGTCGCTCGCTTCACCGTTGGTTGGCCTGTTTACTTGATGACCGGCGCCAGCGGCGGTCCTGTACGCGGAACCACCAATCACTTTTGGCCGGTGTGGCCGTTTTCCACGGCTTTGTTTCCGGGTAGGTGGCGCAACAAGGTGTGGTGGTCG
>JAGQOZ010000411.1 GCA_020426955.1 Planctomycetales bacterium | reverse complement strand
GCGCCGTACGCTTCCGCCAAAGCTAGTGTGCCGAACCCGTGGTGATACATACTGCCATGGTCATTTCCGCTGGTGGAAAGCAACCCGGTGTCAGACTGTTTGCTGATAATGGAACGCAAAGCCTTGCGAATGGCATCGGCATAGATCCCGTAGTTCGGGTCTTCGCCGCTAGACAGTAGCGCCAAGCAGCAAATTCCATCGACACCTGGCCCTTGGCCGTAGGACGAATTCTGCCAAGTCCCGTTGTTGCTTTGCGTTTTCACCAAGTACTCGAGCGCCATTTCCGAAGTCTGTTTGACTTCAATGGGCACCGGCGTACCCGTGCGAATCCGTAAGCCCTGCGCGCTGGCGGGCAACACGGACGCCAGCCACCACGCTACAGCAAACACCATGACAGATTCAATTCGCAACCCACGCATACTATCCTCCGGCTTGTCCTTCCAATGCTGAAAAGTAGGCGTCCAATTCGCTACGAAATTCTTCCGGGATTCCGCTTTTGGACGAACCGGTCGATTGGTCGACGATGCGTTCTTCGGTCAGCGTATCGTCGCCGATGCCGGCCAGTGCGGACGGCATGTTGGCTTCACCTTCGCCACCACCGCCACCCGGCGAGGAACCTCCGCCACCGCCACCTCCGCCACCAGATCGTTTGGTGATCAGCAAGGCTTCAATGGCTTCGGTTTCGGCTGCAATCGTGCCACCGCCCGTTTCCGCAACAGCCAACAAATCGACGGCATCTTGCATGGCACCCAAAGCGGTTTCCAGCTTTTTCAGTTCTTTGCCATAGTTCTTACCTTCGTCCTGCTGCAGCTGTTCCAGCTGGTCGATGACGGTTTCCGTGCGAATTCGCAAGTTATCCTGCGTCTCTTTCAAACCGGTCGACGCAACTTGGTGTTCTTGTGGCAAAACGGATGGTTTGGTCTGTTCTGCAACTCGAGTTTCATCCCTTAGATTCACTTCTGCTTTTAAGATTCGTAATACTTCCAACACAATCGATGGCGGCAAACTGTCGCCTTTTCCTCCGGGTCACGTCCCGCCGGACTGTCAGCCAGGGCCGACGATGATTTCCGCCCAACGGTCTAACTGGTCAGACCAGTATTCCGCCTGCGCAATCGTTTCGCCGGACATGTTCCTTGCCACATCAATGGACATCTCTTTGAAATTGCTGACCACTTGCGTTTCACTCATTTCATCCGCAACCGTTTTGTAGTTGCTGCGCTGAGTGCGTTCAAAGTAGGCGACCAGATCTTCTTGAATGAGTCGAACGTCGGTCGAAGTGTCAACTTGCAACGTTTGCAAGCCTCGCAGTTCTTGCGTCTGCAGCTTGGGCAATGCCGGAGCGACTTCGCCGAAGGCAGTCGGCAAGCTGCCGTGCAGTGTCGACGCAATCTTGAGTTCGTTGTCAGCAGCCGCTTTCAAGCGTTTGACAAACGTGCTGCCTTGCAAATCGGCCATCAGTTCGGCCAGTTCACCCATGACTTTGTTGAATTCTTCCAGCAATTTCTGCTGCTCTTCTACGGCTTCGTCCATTTTCTGGCCAGCCGGACAACTGCCGCCACCCTTTGATGGTGGGCCAGCAATCGTGGTTTCTGGCAAGCCTAAGGGAGCGCTGCCCGAGGGCGAACTGCCTTCATCGCTTTTTTCTTCTTCATCCTTTTCGTCGGGATCGCGATTGGCGGCACGAACCTTATCGCTAATGCTAGGAGCCGACGGTGGCGAACCTTCCGACGCCTTGGCTGCGTTGGCGGCTTCGGCCAGTAGATTCGCCACGGATGGCATGTTCTTGCTGGAGAGGCCTTTCAACGCGTTTAGCATCTGAGCCCATTTTTCCAGCGAAGCAACGTTGAATTCGTCATTTCGCAACGCTTCGCTAATCAACTGTTCGCCTGACATCGTCAAGCCGGTTAGCCGCTGCGCGTTCGCTCGTTCCGCAGCCGCTTGACGAGCGATCTTTTGCCGAGTCGCTTCGTTATCCAATTCTTCTGGACTGAGTGTTTGCAGTTCTTGGTTGGTTTCCAACAAGCGTTGCTCTTGATCTCGAACCTCCAACGCCTGCCGTTCCCAATCTTGCAATTGTTCTGTCACCCAAATCATGTGCTGCTGGCGATCTAACACATAAATGCGATAAACGGGCGAATACGAACGTTCGCGATCCGGCAAGTAATCTTCCGCGTACACCTTCAAGTGAATCACTTGCGGTTTGATGCCTAGCTTCTTGGGACTGAACGCACCTTGTACGGTCAAACTGGACTTCAGCTGATCACCGGCCGCCAGCAGATATTCACCTTGTTGCGGATTCGGATTCCGCAGCGTGTCTTCCACTTCGGTCCATTCGACACCAATTTCTTTGACGCCAAAGTCGTCGCCGGCCAAGACTTCAAAGCTGAGCGTGTCTTCGTCCAGCAAGACTTTTTCCGCTGGCATTTGACTGCATTGAACGGTAGGGGCTTGGTCTTCTACAGCGCGAATGCGAATTTGAAACGGCGTGCGAGCGGACAGGTTGTCGACATCGGTCCAGCGAAGTTCATGTCTGGCCAATTCGCTCACTTCCATCGGCGGAAGCTTGATGGTTGCACCGGTCAGGACAATGCCGTCCGTTTGATCATCCACGGTCGCTTCAGCAAGATCGCGGCTGGCGGTCGCTTCAAAACTAGCTTGGCTCCCTTTCACAATGGTGACCGAACCGCTACGAGCGTCTCGTTGCAAGGGCGGATAACCCAAGTAATCGGGCAGCTGAATATGAGCCGTTAGTGCGGTCAATTCGGGACGAGATTTAGGTTCGACCAGGCTATTCAAACGAGCGTCACCGACGGCCAGTTTGACTTTGGCTGGTTCGGTTTGCGAAGGAATTTCAAACGAATAAGCTTCGTCCGTTAATTCGCTGCCAATCCGATCTTGCCGGCCATAACGGGCGGTACCCGACATGGGTTTCCAAACGGTGGAATCTTTCAAACGAGCCGTAACCGTGAACGGTTCGCCAATGGGCACCACAATCCGATCTTGTAAATCGGCTAGTTGAGCGAAGGTGTAACGAGTGATCGAAGCGAGCGGTGCGCCCCAACGAGCCAACGCGTTTACACCCGCGCCGGGAATGCATAACGCCGCGACCGTCAGTACGGCGAATAGACCAGCCAACACGCCTTTTTGCTTATGACGAGGTTTAGGTACGGAACGCAGGAAGTCAATTGGACGAGTGTCATCGGCCACTTGCTGAATGGCAGCTTCGCACAAACGAGGTGACGCGTTGTTGTCATGGTGTTGAACCAGTTCAATCACACCCAGCAGACGATCACCCACTCGAGGTTGATCCTGCGCCAAGAGTCGAGCTAAAGCGGTGAGGCCTCGAGTTTGCCAGATCCAGCGATATAGCTTGGCCGGCAAATAAATCAGCAGTGCCGCGAGCGCTACCAGTAACGTAGCGGTGCGGAGCCACGCCGGTGTTTCCCCCAGGCGGTCCAAGACAAACACGGTCAAATAAGACAGTGCCATCACGGTGCCAGTGGTGAACACCGCTTCCGCAGTTTTAACCGCCCAGACTTTGCGACGAAACTGCAGCAGTTTCGCTCGTAAGTCGGCAGGCAGTTCAAACTGCATCTGTCCGTTCACAAGTTTCATGGTTCGTTTCCTTGTTAAGCAGGTTTCCAGCCCGCTACCATGTTGTTTGATGCGAAACCCGCATCAAACACGATTTTTCGTTTCCGTTTTTTGTTTTCTAGTAGCCCGACGCGTAAGCGAGGGAAAACGAGATTGACCATTCCGCCGTCCCCTCGCTGATGTTTTTTGAAGCTGCGATTTTTCATAGCCCGCCGCGTTAGCGAGGGAAAACGGAGTGTTTTTCTGGTCCCTCGCTAACGCTTCGGGCTAGGATTTTTGTGTCACTGTTGTTGCTTAGGATTTCGGGATTCGTGACCTAGTCCACTACGAATGTCGTCATTGTATTCGATACGGCGGTGGTCACCTCATCCATTACCCGTGTGATTAGATCGCTCCTTTTGCCTTACGTCCAATCCAAAACGCAGTCAACAGAATCAACAGTGTACCAGCCCAATAGGGACTGGCCCAAATCTGTTTTCTTCGCACTGTGGGTTCTGGCGGCGGTAATTCCAAAATTCGATCACAAATCGTTTCCAATTGATCGTACGCAATCGTTTCGGCTCGCGTAATCTTCGCAATTTCTCGCATGACATCGTGACGAGCTGGTTTACCAATATTCTCCTTTTGTTTTCCTTGAACACCGACTTCCGCCTCCAAAACGGCTGATGTCTCGTTGCAGCGAAGTGTCACCTTGTATTGGCCAATTTGATCGGGCGTGAACCGAGCGGAATAGAGTCCCCAGTCGGCACCTTCGGCTTGTTGAAAGCGAAGCTTGGTCAACTGGCCGCTGGGCGAAGAGATGTCGGCCGAAACGGTTCCGCCGTTCATGGGCACTCCGCTGGGATCCAAGACGGTGGCGTTCATCGTGACGACATTGCCTGGTTCAGGCCGATCGGGCGAATAGAAAAACCGCAGCATTTCTCCTTCTGCCATATGGCGCTGGTAGGCCATCCAACGAGCGACCTGGCCCCAGAAGCGATAATGATATTTGTCTTCCACACCTTCTCGCCAACGCCAGGCACCGTCGGTGCCCATGAAAAGGATTTTGCCCGTGCCCATGGTTTTGGTGACCAGCAGGGGAGCTCGAGATTCTTCGTGCACCGCCAGCACTTCCGTTCCGGCCTTGTGTCGTAGAGCGGGACTGCGCCATTGAAAACCGGGTAGCGAACGCCAGACCGCCGCGTTCTCTTTGGCCGTATCAGCCAGTTTGGTCAACAAGCTGTTTTGACCCAATTCGGTCAGAATAAAATTCGAAGGGACTCGAGAACCAAAACCTCGACGAGCGGATTCATCCAGCACCACGGGGTAGAGTTCGGCTAGTTCGGACGTTTGCAGCGAATATTGATATCCTTTGGGACCCGGCATGAAGATCAGACCGCTCGCTTGATTTTCGACCAAGCCGCGAATCATTTCACATTGTGCGGCGGTCAACTGCCCTTCGACCATACCGACATCGCCCAAGAAGACCACGTCATACTTGGAAAGCTCTTCAATGGTTGCCGGAAACTCTTTGATGTAGCCTGACCCACCACCTCGTTTGGAAAGTCCCGGATGAAACAGAAGGCAAGACACGTCCACACCGGGATCTCGTTCCAACGCGTTGCGCAGGTAGCGATATTCCCAACGAGGCAACGATTCGACGACCAACACTTTCAGCGATTCGGCCTTGATGGAAACCTTGACCGTCTTGGTATTATTGCCGCGAATCGATTCTTGTGGATGCGCCGGCACGTCCAGCGTCAACTGGACGTCACCCAAATCGGCTGGTGTCCAAAAGAAGACGTCTTGGACTTGCCCCATGGCTGGTACCACAATCTGCTTGGTCAGTTCTTGGCCCGAATCCATGGTCAGCGCCACTTCCACTTCATAGTCAACGGCAATGGTGCTGCGAACGGTAAACGGAATCTGTAGTGACTTGCCCACGACGGAAAATGTGGGGGGC
>JAGQOZ010000410.1 GCA_020426955.1 Planctomycetales bacterium | reverse complement strand
TTGGACGAAGTTCGTCTATATGACATAGTCTTGTCACAAATCGAAATAGAACGTTTGGCGCAAAGTGATCCGCTATCGGAAATCTTGGCCGTCGAACCAAGTCAGCGAACGGCCGAACAAACCACTTGGCTGTTTCAACGCTACGCGGCTCAGCACGATCCGGCGTACCGTCAAGCCGTTGCGGAACAGGCGACGCTGCAAGCCCAGCGGCAGCAGTTGGAAGGCCAGTTCCCCAGTTCATTGGTGATGCAGGAAGCGGAAGGTGTCAAGCCGGCGCATGTCTTGGTCCGAGGTGCGTACGATAAGAAGGGCGAAATGGTCCAACGCAATGTGCCCGCTATTTTGCCGCCGCTGGCCCAGACGGAATACGTGAATCGCCTGGATCTCGCGCGTTGGTTGGTGCAAAATGACCATCCGTTGACGGCGCGAGTGACCGTGAATCGTTGGTGGCAGCAGCTTTTTGGCGTGGGCATTGTGCGAACCTCCGAAGACTTTGGTTCGCAGGGCGAATGGCCTTCCCATCCGGAACTGTTGGATTGGCTGGCTTGCGAATTGGTCGATTCGAATTGGGACGTCAAGCACCTAATGCGGCTGATGGTGACTTCGCAGACGTATTGTCAAACTTCGCATGCTTCGCCGGAAACGTATCGCCAAGATCCAGCGAATCGGCTGTTGGCGCGGGGGTCGCGTTTTCGCCTGGACGCGGAAATGGTGCGAGACCAAGCGTTGTCGCTGAGCGGTTTGTTGGTACCGCAAGTGGGCGGCAAGAGCGTGCGTCCCTACCAGCCGGAAGGACTTTGGAAAGCCGTGGGCTATACGTCCAGCAACACGGCCGTTTTTCAACAGGAACATGGTAGCAAGTTGTATCGTCGTAGCCTGTACACGTTTTGGAAGCGGACTTCGCCGCCGCCTGCCATGCAGATTTTTGACGCGCCTTCACGAGAAGTCTGTACCGTTCGGCGACCTCGTACTAACACGCCTGCCGCTGCCTTGGTGTTGATGAATGACGTGCAGTTTTTAGAAGCCGCTCGCTGCTTTGCGGAACGAATGCTTAGTTCGCAATCGAAGCCGGATCAGCAAATTCGGGCTGGCTTTCAAATGGCCACGTCTCGCCAGCCAACGGCCGACGAGTTAGATGCGCTGCTTCAGCTTTATCATATATTGGTCGAACAATATTCAGCCGAGCCAACTGCCGCCAACGCCTTGCTGTCTCAAGGGGAAAGCGAACGGAACGAAGCCTTTCTGCCTGCTGAACATGCCGCCATGATGTTGGTGGCCAATACGATTTTGAATTTGGACGAAGTCATTACCAGGCCGTAAACCATGAATCGTTTGCCATGCATTTCGAACGACGCTCTCCGGATGACTCGCCGTCATTTCTTCGGCAGAACTTCGACCGGGATCGGCACTGCGGCGTTGGCTTCGCTGTTGAATCCGTCCGTCGGCAGTGCAGAAGATGCGACGCCGTCTGCGGATCACGGCGTGCTGGGAAAGCCGCATTTCGCGCCTTCGGCCAAACGAGTAATCTATTTGTTCATGTCGGGCGCGCCTTCGCAGATTGACTTGTTCGACTACAAACCCGCGTTGGCAGATATGTTTGATAAAGATCTGCCACCGTCCGTGATTGATGGGCAGCGTTTCACCACCATGACGTCAGGGCAGGCGCGATTTCCGATTGCGCCATCGTTATTTTCATTTGCGCAGCATGGTCAGCATGGCGCCTGGGTCAGTGAGTTGATGCCGCACGTGGCTTCGGTGGTGGACGACATCGCGATTGTGAAAAGCGTCCATACGGAAGCTATTAATCATGATCCCGCCATCACCTACATTCAGACCGGCAGCCAGATTCCGGGGCGGCCCAGTTTAGGCGCTTGGGTGTCCTATGGCTTGGGAAGTGACAATCAGGATCTACCGACGTTTGTGGTGCTGCATTCCACTTGGTCGGCCAAACGAGATGCTCAAGCGCTGTATGAACGACTGTGGGGAACTGGATTCTTGCCGTCCAAGCATGCCGGCGTGAGTTTGCGGTCCAAAGGCGATCCGGTTTTGTATCTTTCTAATCCAGCCGGAGTCGATTCACAGCGGCGGCGAACCATGTTGGACACTCTTCGAAATCTGAATCAACGCCAGCTGGAAGTGGTGGGTGACCCGGAAATTGAAACTCGGATTGCCCAATACGAAATGGCGTATCGCATGCAAACGTCAATTCCCGAACTGACCGACATTTCGGACGAACCTCAACACGTTCTGGATCTGTACGGCCCAGACGTAACGCAGCCCGGCACGTTTGCCGCGAATTGCCTGATGGCTCGACGACTGGCTCAGCGCAACGTGAAATTCGTCCAAGTCTTTATCCGAGGTTGGGATCAACACGGCGATCTGCCTCGAGATATTCGCCTGCAATGTCAAGACGTAGACCAAGGTACCGCCGCGTTGATTCAAGACTTGAAGCAGAATGGACTGTTGGAAGACACGCTGGTGGTTTGGGGCGGTGAATTCGGACGAACAACGTACTGTCAGGGCGGGCTGACCAAAACTAACTATGGCCGAGATCATCATCCTAGATGCTTCACTGTGTTGATGGCCGGCGGTGGAATAAAGCCGGGCATCGTGTATGGTGAAACAGATGAATTTAGCTACAACATCACTGAGAACCCGATCCACATCCACGACCTGAATGCCACCATCTTGCACTGTTTGGGAATCGACCACGAACGTTTGACGTTCCGATTCCAAGGTCGCGATTTTCGATTGACCGACGTGCATGGCAACGTCGTAACGGATTTGCTGGCGTAGAATCTTGTTCGCGGTGTTACATCAGATAGCGAAGTTGGCTGTGCGCCTGTCTTTTTGTGCCATGGTTCGCGGCTACCGACACTTCGTGAAATCCAAACATCGTTTTGACGCGATGCGTCAGTAGAGCTCGATCATAAGGCACGTCTCCTGAATTCCAATAAGACGCGTTGTCTGGCGTAAACTTGGAAACGAGCATTGGTCCTTTTTCATCCGCAACGTTCGGCAGGTTTCGCCACAATCGCAAATGTTGCCGATGCGACTTGATGGCTCGCGGAACCAGATCTGCGTAACCGAACTTTGGCAGGTTCGTGATGGCGGCGGCATGGTTGATGATGTGGACCAAGCTCCCATAGCCGATACGGTGCCGATCTGACCGCAGTTGCAACAGTTCATCCAGCACGGCGTCTGTCATGCCTTGGATGTCGCGGTATTCGGGTGTACCGTCGTCGGCGGGCAGGGTGATTTTGTTGCCGTGAATTCGGCCTTGTTGTTTGCCGTAGTAGCCGCTGCCGGGAGTTTCGTTGCGAAACATTTTTATCAACTTGATGATTCCGTCGACCACATTGGGCGTGGCGAATTCAGGATGTTCGTTGAGTGCGCGAATCGCCAGCGAAGCAAAAATAACGTTGTGGCCCGATTGTCGCGTTTGATCGATTCCCTGTTTCAGCGCGTCGGCAATGCCATCAATCAGCGTTGCGTCAGCTGGCTGTTCGGGAAACGGCAGGAATAGGTCGGAATCGGCGAACGGCGAATCCTTCGACATCTTCTTGCCGAACACAGATTCGCCACGGACGACTCGTTGCAGATCGTCTTCGATGCCTTGGTACACCACCTGGTCGAGTTTTGGAAGTTGTGCTGCCACAAAGTAGCCCGCGATCATGGCGGCACCTAAATGTCCCGCCATCGAACTCAGCTGGTGTGCTCGAGCCAACGCGTTGAGTCCCTGTTGCAAATACGCAAGGTCCAGCGGATTTGCCGCCGTTGGTTCTTCATTCGTGTCCTGATTTGCGTTCGACAATGGGTTCGGAAACGATACTCCGATTGTGGTTAACAGCTGCAGGAATTCTCGACGACGCAGGCCACCCACGCCGCGTGAAAAATGCGATTTTTGAGAAACGTCGACCATTCGGACCCCACTTTCCAGCCCGCCGAATCGGACTCGCCACGAGTTGAAGAAACTAGTTGCGAACTGCAGTTGTTACCATACCATCATAACGGCCTGGTGCAATTGAAACGTGTGTGTTCGCCGATAGATGAGCCAACAAGTGTTTGAAAGGCATTGCCGCTCAGAGCGAACAAGACAATTGTTATTGCCGACAAGGTGGATTGCGAGATAAACTTGAAAAGTCCGTTGAATGCGATTTTCCGTTGATTTTTACGCCAGCACCAGGAGTTTCCGATGTTCTTGCCACGCCAGCTGAACCAGGTGATTCGTCGTGCGGTGTGGCACGGAGCAGTATGGTTTGTTGCTAGCGGTGCTGTTGCGGTTCAGGCGGCCGAGAAGATTGACGTGCTGGTTTTTTGTCCGCCTGCAGCCAAAGCCACCTTACAGCCCTGGCTTCAACATCGGCAGCAACAAGGGCATCAAATTCAATTGACCGATCCAGGTCCGTCGGCCGAAGCAATTCGAAATGAAATTCGTCGTGTCGCGCAAGATCAACCGCTGCGCCACGTCATCCTAGTAGGTGACGTTCCCAGTGAAGCGGTGGCGAATCAAGCGGATGGTTCGTTCACGATTCCTACCAAGATGGTCGACGCCAAAGTTAACGTGCAATGGGGTTCGGAACCGACCATTCCCAGCGACAACTGGTTGGCTGATCTAGACGACGACCAAATTCCGGATCTGGCGGTCGCTCGCTGGCCCGTTTCCAATCTGCCGGAATTGCAAGCGTTGGTGGATCGAATTCTGCGGTATGAATTGAAGCCTTCAGAAGACGCTACTTGGCAGCGCCGCATTAATTTGGTGGCGGGTGTCGGCGGCTTTGGCGCGTTAGCAGATGCAGTCTTGGAAACGGCGGCTCGTTCGTTCATTACCGGCGGAATTCCCGCTGGATATCAAACCACCATGACTTATGCCAGTTGGCGAAGTCCCTACTGTCCGGATCCTCGTTCGTTCCGCAACGTCACGCTGGATCGCATGAATGAAGGCTGCCTGTTTTGGGTTTACATTGGTCACGGCCATCGCACCGGTTTGGATTGGATTCAAGTGCCGGCCGGAGTGGCACCCATCTTGCGCAATGAAGATGTGCCCCACGTCCAATCCACCAACGGTAGTCCGATTGCCATTTTCTTGTCCTGCTACGCCGGCGCGTTTGATGACACGGAAGATTGCTTGGCGGAACGCCTGTTGTTGCAGGATCAAGGTCCAGTGGCGGTGATTGCGGGTTCGCGAGTGACCATGCCGTATGCCATGACGTTACTTACGTCCGAAATGCTAGACGAATACTTTGTCCAACGCACTTCTGTCTTGGGCGATCTATTTTTAAACGCCAAACGCAAGATGGCCATGGATCAAGGCAAAGGCTTTCAGCGTAAGATGGTCACGGCCATTGCCAAGGCGATAAGTCCCAACCCAAACGACTTGCTGGGGGAACGGATTGAGCATTTACATCTGTTCAATCTGTTTGGCGATCCGTTGTTGCGTATTCGACAAGCCAAACCGATCAAAGTCAAATCACCGTTGGTGGCTGCGCCGGGTGAAGAAATTGAGATCGAAGTCGCGTCCGACGTCATGGGTAAATG
>JAGQOZ010000409.1 GCA_020426955.1 Planctomycetales bacterium | reverse complement strand
ATGACGTAGTGTTCTACCGGGTTCACGCCCAGTAATTTGCCGTGATAGGCTGGCGGCAATTGTTTTGCTTCATAAATGGCAAATGTGTGCGTAAACCGTTCGACTCGATTGCTCTTCATCGCTGGATAATAGCCGTAAGCAAACCGGTTGGAGAGTTCACCATGTTTGTTGAACGTCTTTTGCGAATAACCTCCTTGCGCGTAATGGAATCCTCGAGTATCACCGCCGTTGTGTCCTGAATAGATTCTTCCCGCTGAATCAATTTCTACTCCGAATGCGTTGCCGCCTCCTTCGGCAAAGATTTCATATTCGTGTCGTTCCGGATGATAACGCCAAACGTTTTGTCCAAGCGAGTGGATGGGCGTTTCATTGGGCAGTACCGCATTGTCTTCGCCATGTCGGACGATATCTCCGCTGACGGTACTGCCTTGCGTGGCATACAACCAACCGTCCGGGCCCCAACGCAAACTGTTGGCAATGGAATGAGAATCTTCAATGCCAAAGCCAGACAGCAGGATTCGTGGAGTGATCGAATCCGGGACATCATCGTTGTCTTGATCCGCGTAAAACAGCAAATAGGGCGGATTCATGACAAACACGCCTCCACGCCCTTTCGCAACGGCCGTGGCAAAATTCAATCCATCCAAGAAGACTTTGTGCGAATCGAGCTGGCCGTCACCGTCTGTATCTTCATGAATGGTAATGCGATCCTTTCCGCGAAACGGCGAATCATCCGCATGTGGCGGAGGTGGTGCGAACGGTGGATCGTAAATATTTCGCCACACGTTGTCTCGGCTGACCAACCGCAATCCGGCGGGCCATGGATATTGACGATATTGCACAACCCACAAACGGCCTCGTTCATCAAAACTCAAGTGCAACGGATTCGCGACAATCGGTTCACTTAGCAAACGGTCCAGTGTCAAGTCATCCGCGACTTGCAACGTTGGTTCGGACTTGGCCGTTTGCACGGAAATGGGATCTTCTGACAGACCTAGCTGCGGCCATGATGCGGAATAAACGAGAAGAATGATGATGTTTAGGCCAGAAAATTTGGGAGAGCGATACATAGCCAGCGCTTTTGGTAGGATGTTTTCGAAGCGGACGCGATTTGTTCTTGCGAAACACGCAATCTAAGTTTCTTAGTTCTACTACAAGGAGATGCAGATGCAATCCGAGCCCACGGTGCGGCAGTTGTTTGACCTGACGGGCCGCACGGCGCTGGTGACCGGCGCGTCCGGGTGGCTGGGTCGAGCGCTGGCGTTCGCGCTGGCCGAGGCGGAATGCCGAGTGATTGTGGGAAGTCGAGATCTGGAAGTGGCAACCCAAGTAGCGTCCAGCCTGCCGACCGTAGCGTCCGGTTCACATGCGGGTGTTTCGTTAGATCACATGGATGAAGATTCGATTGCATCGGCACTCGATCAGGCCGTACGTCTCATTCAAGGGCCAATTGACATTCTGGTGAACAATGGACTGGAGCTGTGCGGACAAGATTGGACCAACATTGATTTTGATTCGTTCGTCCGCCATCAAGCGAATAACGCTGGCTACTTTGCGTTGGCTCGGCAAATTCGCCAGCACGCTGTCACTGCCGGTCGACCAGCCAGCATCATCATGGTCGGTTCCATGTACGGAATGGTGGCGTCGTATCCGGAAGCGTATCAAGATCTGACAACAGCCAGCAGCGTGGCGTATCATGCGCTGAAAGGTGGTACGCTGCAAATGGTGCGACATCTGGCAGCGTATTGGGCGAAGGATTCCATCCGCGTCAATGCGTTGTCACCGGGCGCGTTTCCCAACACCAACCAAGTTTCGGCCGAATTAATAGGCCGTCTGGAGCAACACGTTCCGCTGGGCAGAATCGGTTGTCCGCACGAATTAAAAGGCGCGTTGCTGCTACTGGCATCCGATGCAGGCGGCTACATCACCGGCCAAAACCTGGTGGTAGACGGCGGCTGGACCGCATGGTAATCGCTTGGCCAGTGCATTTTCGTAGGTAATAGTTGCACGCGTTGGCCGAACCACGTTGGCCTAACCGAGATGGCTGTCGGCACGAGCTTACGCTACCGAGCGACGTGGGGTGGGCGCTGGAATACTGGACTTGCGTGTGGCAAGTTGCGAGACGGCGTATTCGTACAGTTGCGTGTCATAACGAGTCAAACGGTCCAGTTCCTGTTCAATTTTTGGAGTGATGTCTTCCCGCTCGACTTCCTCCATTTCGCTATAGATCGAAAATTTGTCTCGGCTTCTGGTCACCGGAATGGTCGCGGGTCGGTGCCAGCCAAGCTGACCCCAAATCACATTGACCGTGGTTTCATATTCTTCTAAAACGCCGAAGCACTCCATGTTGTCCAGAAAGGCTGTGGCTTCGGGCAAGACTAGTTCTTCAGCCATGCCGAATTCACGATTTGGCCCCACCACAAATTGCGGCAGCAGCGTACGAGTCATCACGTTGTCAATGTTGGGCGTGATGCCGGGAAGGGGACAACGCAAGAAGTCAAGCAATCGCATGGATTTGGCCA
The DNA here is from genome assembly GCA_020426955.1 of Planctomycetales bacterium. Taxonomy (GTDB): domain Bacteria; phylum Planctomycetota; class Planctomycetia; order Pirellulales; family Pirellulaceae; genus JAGQOZ01. The sequence goes on along the minus strand of JAGQOZ010000409.1, from coordinate 3,052 downwards.
TGCGAGGACCAGCCAGATCCTTGGCTTCAATAACTTCCCATTTGTGCGATTTCCAATAGTAGAACAGCGACAGAATGCGCGCCTTTGGTTCGCGAAACAGCGTCACGATTTTGGGCGAACCCGGAATGCACGCTACGTTGGTTCGGTCAAAATGCCCCGAGAAAAATCGGTAGCGACTAAGTTCTTCCAGCGAATAGGCCTCAAGCCGAGCGAATCGTTCTGGACAAATCAGTTCATCCGCAAAATGAGCTTTCAACAAGCGATGCAGTGTTGTTCCGCCGGTCTTCGGAATGTGCATGAAGACCAGCGACTCTGTTTCACTCAATGCCATGAGCGTCTTTCTCCAACCGAATCGACGTTGCTCGTTCCGAGCCTGTCCAGACTTTGGAGACTTACATCAACCGCTTAGTCTCCGTCTTGGTTGCATCGGCAAGTTGTTCGCCCAGCGCACGCAGAAATTCCAGCGTAAAGATGCCTGTGTCATGCCCATCGCTGAACTCAACCGCATAAGCGTAATTTCCTACCGGCGTTATCTGCTTCAATGAAAGCGGAGCTAGCTCGGTAGGCTGTAAAACTCGTAATGGATCCGATTTTCCGGAACCCGCCATCCGGCGTTCTCGGCAAGACGCACACGGACAGTTTTCTCGTAGCTGGCGAATCGAATACGCATGCGTTATTTGATCCGACCACACAATGGCCAGATTGCCGTTTGGTTCAAGACGTAACTGTTCTGGTCGAAGAAGACTCATCGCTGATCTACAAACCTCCGTCCTTTGGCTTCAAATCGAGGCAGTGAATCGACACGTGCGACGTCCATTCGCAATCCCAATCCTGTTTTCAACGCATTCTGCACTGCCGTACTCGTGGCATCGTGCTCGCATTCGATTTCGATTCGCAACGCATCCATCTGTCGGTCTCGAAAGGCCACAATTCGAAATTCCGCCACGTCGTCAAACTGGCGGATGATACGTTCCAACGAACTAGGAAAAACGTTCACACCTCGAATGATCACCATATCATCCGCTCGACCTAAGACACCACCCTCCAACAATACAAAATGATTGTCTTTCAGGTTGCTCCAAACGGGGCGCACTAAGTCACCCGTGCGATATCGAATCACCGGACAGCCATGTCTGCCTAGTGACGTTAGGATTAATTCGGAAAGTTCGCCTTCTTCGGCTGGTGCGTTGCGATCCACTGAAATAAATTCGGCCACAAATTCCGATTCCACAATCCGCAAGCCTCGACGCTGCGGGTCCATATAGCCCCAGGGGCCAATCTCGGTCGCACCGCTATGGTCGATCACTGTGGCACCCCAAGCTTGTTCAATACGATCTCGTACCTCCGGTATCGACCCACCCGGTTCGCCCGCCACAATGATCTTCTGCACCTGCGTTGTCTTCAAATCCATTTGATGTCCGGCAGCCACTTCTGCCATTCGCATGGCGTAGGTGGGCGTACACAAAACGATTGTAGCCGACGAAGAAAAAATAAGATCCAAACGAGTTTGCGTGTCGAGCCCGCCGCCGGGAATCACCAACGCACCGCGTCGCACCAACGCGTCGTTGGCACTCCAAAAGCCAATAAACGGTCCAAAGGAAAACGCCATGAACGCTCGATCTTTATCCGTCACTTCGGCCGCGTCCAGCACAAACTGCCACGTATCAATCCACCACTGCCAATCTTCCGCTGTATCCACAACCACTAAAGGCTTGCCATGCGTACCCGATGTTCGATGGAATCGTACATACCGATCCAGCTCAAATGTGCGATTGGCCGCCCACGTATCGTCGTTCGTGATGAGGTCGGATTTAAATGTAAACGGAAGCTGCTGAACCTGCTGCCAATCCAATGGCAAACGGACATTGGCCAAGCGTTCTGCATTCACGCCCTTTCCGGACTGGGCGATTTTCAGCATCTGATTCAAACGAACCAACTGTCGATCTGCCAAATCGGTTCGATCAAGCGACTCGAATGCTCGTCGATCTGCGAATGTCGTTGGATTCATCGTTTTCCACTTTCCGTTTGGCCGAAGTTGATGTCTGACGACGAATCGTCTGGATTCGCTGGACCCCAGCCACCGCCGCCAGGCGTTTCGATGCGAATGACATCGCCCGGTTCCACGTGGACCGAGTCAATCCCGTTCAATTCCTGCGGTTCGCCATGCTGGCGAATCAACACGTTGCGCCCCACCAGACCGCTGGCTCCGCCTTGCAAACCGTAAGGAGCGTCCGCCCTGCGCTGTGTCAGCAGGGAAACATTCAGCGGCGCCAAGAATTCAAACTCGCGCACCACGCCATCGCCGCCGCGATGCAAACCTGCTCCGCCAGAACCGCGGCGAATGGAAAACTCTTTCAATCGCACAGGCAAACGTTGTTCCAGCACTTCCGTGTCGGTGATCCGAGTATTGGTCATGTGGGTATGCACCGCGTCCGCTCCTGGTCCATCCGCCGTCGCTCCGGCGCCGCCACAAATGGTTTCGTAATATCCAAAGCGCTGATTCCCAAACAAGAAATTATTCATGGTCCCCTGACTGGCGGCCGCCAAACCGAGTGCTCCCAGCAAGACATCTACCACTCGCTGGGACGTTTCCACATTGCCACCAACCACCGCTGCACATTGGAATGGGTCTGAGTGAACCGGCGGATTCAACAGACATTCTGGCAGAATGATCTGCAGCGGCGCAAACACGCCTTCGTTCAGAGGAATCGTTTCGTTGATGAGACAACGCATCACGTACAACACGGCCGCACGCACGATCGCTTGATTCGCGTTCAGATTTCCCGCCACCACTGGATCGGTCCCCGTGAAATCGATGGTCGCCTGTTTGCCTTGAATTCGGATACAGACGCGGATGCACGCCGTGGCATTGGACGCGAGACGCATCTGGTCTTCAAAGTGATAGTCGCCGTCGGCAATGGCGGCTAAGGCCGACTCCATTTTCTGGCCGGCCGCCGCTTGGATATGCTGCATGTAGGACAGAATCGTGTCACGTCCGTAAGTTGTGACAATTCGCCGTAAGTCGCGAACTCCCTGTTGATTGGCCGCAACT
>JAGQOZ010000040.1:15394-20446 GCA_020426955.1 Planctomycetales bacterium | reverse complement strand
TCGACTGAATGTTCTGCAGGATATTCATGTTGTAAGTCAACGTCGGTCTGGAAGATTCCATTCGGCTAATATGATAGTTCCAACTGGCCCACGCCGTTCTTCTTTTCGGCAGCACAGAAACATCCGTATGCAGAATGGCGGAATTCTTGCTGTAGGGAAACGCAGTCAATAATTCTGTTTCCAGTTCATCGGCATCGGCAAGCAAACGCAATGCTTGGTCGCTGTGACAAGCGAACACGATTTCGTCAAACATCTGGTCCCCACCATCGTACACGACATGAACCTGATCAGCTTGACGGCTCACTGACCGAACGCTGCAGTTGGTGCGAATACCGTGTTGAAACGGCGAGATCAACCGCTGGACATACTCTCGCGATCCGCCCTGAATGACACGCCACTGCGGACGGTTCTTCAGACTTAGCAAACCGTGATTGACGTAGAATTCCAAAATGAAACGAATCGGAAAATTTTCGAAGTCGGCGTAAGGACAGGACCAGATTGCCGCGCCCATCGGCAGCAAGTACTGCTGTGCAAAATGATCCGAATAACCTTCTTGCTGTAGGTATTGCCGGACCGTTTGATCTTCCGGCACACGATCCAAATCAGCATGTCCTTCTCGATTGAATCGCAGGATGTCACGCAGCATTCGCAAAAAAGATGGGCGAACCAAATTCCGGCGCTGAGCAAACAGGCCGTTGAGCGATGTTCCGTTGTATTCAAGACCCGTTCGATCGCACCGTACGCTGAAGCTCATGGATGTAGGTGCGGTCTGAATATCAAGCCGCTCCAGAATTTCGCTGAAGTGCGGATACGTTCGGTTGTTGTAAACGATAAAGCCGGTATCAATGGCAAGGTTGTCAACGCCATTCTTCACATCAACCGTGTTGACATGCCCGCCAATTCGACTGTCCGCTTCGAACAAAACGATTTCATGTCGGTTGGCAAGCAAACTGGCCGCCACCAGCCCAGAAATCCCCGAACCTACAACTGCAATCCGCACGAAATACACTCCCAACCATATGCCGACGTTTCACCGACTTGCGTATCTTGGGTGTTGTAGTTCTCTCGCTAAAATTGACCAGTTCACAAAATACTTGCCAAGTTCGTCGCAAAACGAATGGTCAAGTCTTTTCGAGCGTCTACAACCTTCTGCAGCGTGAGATACATTGCTAGAATGGCTCGAACTGAGGAAATTTCCCTTTGCCTGCGACAGTTCCCACCACTCTAACACGTGCGAAAGTTGACGTGCCGCGAGAAAAAATCGACTACATTCCGAGCGACGAATTTGATTCTGTCACCGAGCAGGATTTTTCCGCAATCGATTTTGAACTTTACGCGGACGAAGACGATACGCTCGGCACGTCGGCATCGCGTTCGATGGCCGAATCGTTCTTGATGGCAGTTGAAACGTCCCGTTTACTAACCGCCGAAGGCGAACAGTTTCTCTTTAAGCGTTTGAATTTCTTGAAATTCCGCGCCAGCGCGTTACAAGCAAGTCAGCGTCAAGGTCGCAAGTCTAAGAAAGTGACAGCCGAAATTGAACGGCTACTTCGCGAAGCGAGTGAAACGCGTGACCAGATTGCGTGTGCGAATTTACGACTAGTTGCTTCGATTGCTCGGAAATTTTCGAATTCACAAGACGAATTTGACGAGTTTCAATCGGAGGCGAATTCGATCTTACTGAATGCAATTGATAAGTTCGACTATTCGCGAGGATACCGGTTCAGCACCTATGCCACGGCTGCCGTTCAGCGGCACATTTATCGATTAGTAGAGCGTCATCGCAAACATCGCGAACGGCAAACGACCGATAGCTGGGACATGCTGGCTCAAGTTGCCCACGAACCGGGCGTGTCCGACTCTGCCAACCAGAAAGTGAATGACGCCGTTGCCGCCATCATCGCCAGTTTTGATGCCGTGCTAAACGAACGTGAACAACAGATTGTTCGAGCGAGATTCGGATTGGACGGCAGTGGCAAAGGAAAATCGATGCGGGCCATCGGAGATGACCTAGGGCTAAGCAAAGAACGCATTCGGCAAATCTTGGTTGTCAGCATTGAAAAACTGGCCGAAGTTAACAAATCTTTCGAGTCGATTTTCGACCAGGTATAGTTTCATCTTGGATCGCAGATATATGAATTCGAACTACGAACCTCGGCCATGGATGAAATCCACACTCGCTTTAGCCGGCGTATACAATCTGGTGTGGGGAGCAGTGGCGGTGTTATTTCCGTCGGCCATGTTAGGTTGGTTAGGCATCAACGAGACCGGCGTCGCGGTTTCGTTTTGGCAGTGCATTGGCATGATTGTTGGTGTTTATGGCGTTGGTTACGCCATTGCAGCGGCGTCGCCCTATCGCCATTGGCCCATCACGTTGGTAGGACTATTGGGAAAGATCTTGGGGCCGGTCGGTTTTCTCTTTGCCGTTTCCAAAGGTGATCTTCCCACGGCGATGTTTCGAACAATTTTGCTGAACGATTTGATTTGGTGGATACCGTTTGCGGTCATCCTGTGGGGTGCGGCCAGACATGCTCACGCTGTGCAATCCGCTCACGAAGAACCCGAAGCCGACGACCCAATGCGCGACCTGCTTACCAATACCGGCAAGCGATTGGACGAATTGGCCGATGTCGCTCCGCAAATGGTCGTCTTTCTTCGGCACGCTGGCTGTACTTTTTGTCGCCAAGCACTCGCAGACATCGCGGCCGGTCGTCATCAGATCGAAGCGACCGGTTGCGAAATAGTCTTCGTGCATCTCGGCAAGGAGGAGGATGATTCGATACAGGTCTTTCGACGCTACAAGCTAGACGACTTGCCGCGAATTTCCGATCCTACCTGTCGTTTGTATCGCCAATTCGGGCTTGATCTGGGCGGTTTTACGGAACTTTTTGGCTTGCGAGTTTGGCTGCGAGGTTTGCTGTTTGGCATTGTGAACGGCCACGGAATTGGAGCGGTTAAGGGAAACAGCTTTCAGATGCCGGGCGTTTATCTGTATCACTGTGGCGTGATTTTGGGTGGCTTCCGCCACAATGTTGCTTCCGACCGCCCTGACTATGTGGAACTGGCTCAGCAAGTGGAGATGACCGAACGGGCTGTTGCCGGCTAGGTTCGATCAATATCAAGTCAACGCTTTATTGACGACATGCCTCTGTTCGACGCCTGTCAGACGTTGATTTAGCCCGAGATGGGGGTAGGTGAGACGCGTGTGATCCAGTCCCATCAGATGCAGGATAGTGGCGTGCAGATCGCTTACGTGGCAGCGGTCTTCTACTGCCTTAAATCCCAGTTCGTCGGTTGCGCCGATTGCCTGTCCACCCTTGACGCCGGCTCCCGCCAGCCACATCGAAAAGCCGTGCCAATCGTGATCGCGACCAGGTTTGTCGATCCCTTCGCTGGTGGGCGTACGTCCGAATTCACCGCCCCAAACTAGCAGCGTTTCATCCCACAACCCGCTTCGCTTGAGGTCGGTGATTAACGCGCCGATTGGCTTGTCGGTTTCGGCTGCGTGCGTTTGATGATTGGTAATGCAATCGTTGTGGCCATCCCACGTGTCTTCAATATGGCCGCCGCCAGAATAAAGTTGAATGAACCGGACTCCTCGCTGAATCAGTCGACGTGTGATCAAGCATTTGCGGCCAAAGTCGGCTGTGACCGGGTTGTTGATCCCATACATATCTTTCGTCTCGGTGGTTTCGCGCGAAAGGTCCACCACGTCGGCTGCTTCGGATTGCATGCGAAAGGCCAGTTCGTATGATTCGATCCGAGCGGCCAGTTCCGAATGATCTGGTCGCTGCAACAAATGCTGTTCGTTCAAAGCCTTGAGCAAATCCAGACTCGTCCGCTGCGTTCGGTCGGTCGTTCCCGGTGGCGTGGCCAAGTCCAGCAATGGCGAACCGACGCTGCGAAACAACGTACCTTGAAAGGCCGCAGGCATGTAACCAGCAGACCAATTTGATGCACTTCCAATCGGTCCACCTCGAGGATCGGTCATCACGACAAAGCTGGGCAAGTTCTGATTCACCGTGCCCAGACCGTAGCTGAGCCACGCTCCAACACTCGGCCGACCAATGAAGATGCTGCCGGTATTCATCTGCAAACAGCCCGATGCATGGGCCGCAGTGTCGGCGTGCATGGATCGAATGACACACAAATCGTCCGCATGCAAGGCGGTGTGAGGAAACAGGCTGCTGATTTCCAAACCGCTTTCACCGTGTTTGGTAAACGCAAATGGAGACTTCATCAGGTGCCCGATGGCACGTCCGTTCGAACCGACTTTGGCGTCGCCCTTATAGGGCTGGCCATCGTGTTTATCGAGTTCTGGTTTGGGGTCAAACGTATCAACTTGGCTGGGGCCGCCGTTCATAAACAGGAAGACGCAATGCTTGGCCTTGGCAGCAAAGTGCGGCGGCTTTTCCGCTAGAGGTGACATGTTTTGTTGTTCGGCATGCAACAGGTCTGCCAACGCAAGTCCTGCGAATCCGCCGCCTGCCTGCCAGAGAAACTCGCGGCGAGTTCGTCCGCACGGTGTGCGATTGGGAATGAACCGAGCCATATCAACTACTCCGGATAGACAAATTCGTTTAGGTTCAGGACGACACGGCAGAGTTCGTCCAGAGATTCCGTCGCCAGGAATTCGCGTACCTTGATTCGCTCAGTCATGGTTGGTTCGCGACACAACGCCAGTCGCCACGCCAGCGAAATCTGACGCTCCGTATCATCACCTGCATCACGTCGCAAACGCGATGCAAACGCCCGCGATTGCTGTTGCGTAAAGTCGCTATTGAATAACGTCAGAGCTTGCGGCGCGACGGTGGTTATCTGCCGCTGCGGACAACTGCTGACGGAATCGGCAAGATCCAGCGTTTCAAACATTGGCACAATGAGGCCTCGCTTGATGAACGCATAAATGCTGCGTCGTGAAGCTTCGGGTTCTTCAGACGGTTGCCAGATACTGGCTTTGTCTGAATTCGCTTCAATGGCGGCCAGCGGAATCGCAGGTCGAAAGGCAGGACCGAAACGCTTGGAGTTCAAGCGGCCACTGACGGCCAGCAT
>JAGQOZ010000040.1:0-15376 GCA_020426955.1 Planctomycetales bacterium | reverse complement strand
GAATCGCTTCCACTTCCAGACGCCGGTAGCGAATAATCGAATCGTCGTTCTTAGCCGACTGCCAAGCTCGGCTGGTCAGCATGAGTCGATGCAATTTCTTGAGTGACCACTTCGCCTCATGCATGAACCAATGCGCCAGCCAATCAAGTAGTTCGGGATGCGTAGGAGGTGAGCCCATCAGACCAAAGTCGCTGGCGGTGGAAACAAGGCCTTCGCCGAAATGTTGTTGCCAGATGCGATTGACGATGACGCGCGCGGTCAAAGGATTGTCTGTGCTGGCAATCCACTTGGCCAAACACAATCTTCGGCCGGTTGTCTGGTTTCCATTCGAAACGAAGTCGGGCTGCTGTTGAACCAGGATGGCTGGAACAGCCGGCTCGACGCGTTCGCCAGGACGATTTGCCGATCCGCGAACTAAAATGTGTGTGTCCGGCGCCATGGCAGATGGTTCCTGCCAAGCATACACGTCCGTTTCACCGACCTTCACTGTCAATTCCGTGCGACCTTGCTGTGGTCTTTGCAGTGGATTGAAGACGGCCACCAGACTATAGTAATCTCGCGTGCTGAGCGGTTCAAACTTGTGGTCGTGGCACCGAGCACATCCAATGGTCAGTCCCAAGAATGCCTGCGACGTAGTGCTGACCATATCGTCCAGTTGATCATAGCGGTCTGTCTGCGGGTCGGCGGGTTCGTCATCCCAATGGCCCAGACGTAGAAAACCCGTGGCAATTGTCGTTTCGGCATTGGCATCCGGAAGTTCATCGCCGGCAATCTGCTCAATTGCAAACCGGTCAAACGGTTTGTCACGGTTGAAAGCCTGGATCACGTAATCTCGGTAGCGCCAGACAAAAGGCTTCTCGGCGTCGCGTTCGTAGCCGTTCGAGTCTGCATACCTGGCAACGTCCAGCCAGTGCCTAGCCCAACGTTCGCCATATTCGGGCCGATCCAGCAAGGCGTCGATAACCGAATTCAGATTACCATCCGTGGCGAATCGGTCCTGTTCCGCAATCGTCGGCGGCAGACCGACTAGGTCAAGATAGATTCGCCGCAACAGCGCATCGTATGACGCTTGCAGTGGCAGATCGCGTTGACCGAACAAGAGCGCATCGATCGGGTGCTGGTGTTCCGATTTCGGCAGCGTCGGACGCTTGATCGGCTGGAACGACCAATGTTCTGATGGTTTTGTGGGGATCAATTCGTCCTGCGGAAACGGCGCGCCGGCGTGAATCCACTGTTGCAATTCCGCAAGCTGCCCAGCCGTCAAACGCGATCCTTCGGGCGGCATTCGGTCTGTTTCATCGTCGGACGTCACGCGTCGCAAGAGTTCGTCGTGAATGTCTTGAGGAATAAGCGATCCGGCGTCCAGTCGCAGGTCGGCTTCCTGCTTCAGCGTTCCATGACACGGCACACAACGCTGGTTTAACAACGGCCGAATGCTATGCACATAATCGCCTGGTTCGGCGGCCTGTATATTGGCGCACAGCGACGCCAATGCGACCAGAAGCGTGAACCGAACGAAGCGCGTGTTGTTCTTGAACATGATCTCCGCAATTCCTGTCTCGCAATCTGCAACGGCACTCGCCTAGATGTTTTCCACGATTCCTGTGCTGTCGGCAAACGCATGTGCCTGCACGCCAAGACGCTGGAGCATGGTCAGGAATAGATTGGACAGCGGTAGGTCTTCTCCTTTCGCCGCGTCTTGCCACGGTTCACGATCGCCCAGCCAGGGGCCGCCTTGAAAATTCATGCCGGCATGATTGAAGTACTGTCCATGCTGAAAGCCCATCTGTTTTCCGCCTGCCAGAATGATTGGATAGTTGCGAGATAAATGAAAGGCACTGGACGCCGACCCGAACAAAACCAGCGTGTTGTCCAGCAATGTTCCGGTCCCCGCTGGTTCGGCCGTGTCTTTGAGCTTGCCCAGAAAGCGACCGAATTCTTCGTTCAGGAATTGACAGTAGATGCCAAAATTCTTCCAGCCGTCCGGATTCTTGGTTTCGTGCGAAAGCTGATGGGCCAGATTAAACCCTACGGCTCGAGCCAGATGGTCGCTTCGACCAACGCCGTTTTCGCGGCCAATCTGATACGTGGCCACTCGCGTAGAATCGGTCTTGAACGCCAAGTAGATCAGTTCGAACATCGTCTGCAGATATTGACGAGGTTCATCGGTGGTGAGTTCCAGATTCAGCTGTGCGTCGTCCACCGAAGGAAGCGGTACATTCAACCAACGTTTGGCTTTTTCCACTTTGATTTCAGCTTGGCGAACCGATTCCAAATATTCATCCAGACGTTTGCGGTCATCTGCGGACAAAGATTTTCGCAAGTCTTGGGCGTCGTCCAGCATTTCGTCCAGAGCGCTACGAGTGAGCGTAAGTCGGCGCGCGGAATCATCATCCGCTTTGACAAAGAGTTGGTCGAAAATCTGTTTGGGGCGATGTTCCGCCGGGATCGCTCGACCATGGCGGTCGAAGGAAATCGTATGAGTGCCTCGCGCCGTACCAGTACCACCATCGGTGGACATGACCAGCGAAGCGATGCGAGTCTGATCGCCCACAAATTTTACGTATTCCTGATCCAGCGAAATTGTGTTGCTGTAGTCTGTATCACCTCCGCCAGTCGCCGCGGCCGTCAAGAACTGGTCGGCGTTGTTGTGGCCGTGAACGCTACGAGATTGCGGATGGGAGAATCCAGAAAACACCGTCAGTTCCGACTTCAGAGCTTCCAGCGGACGCATGCAATTGGTAAACGCAAAGTCGTGACCACTGCCATGAGGAAACCAAGCCCATTCGTTATAGGCGGGATCTTCAGGCAACGGCATCGGCACTCCGTCCGGAAAGTAAAAGCACGCTAATCGCTTTGGATTGGCTACTTCCGGTTCGGCTCGTACTGGCGAAGGAAATAGCGAACCAAACATCGGCAACGCCAACGCCAATCCGCTGCCTCGCAAAAAGCGACGCCGGTCGATGTCTCGTATTTCGAATTTCATGTTTTATTGCTCCACGAAGGAAATTGGCCATCGTTTTCAGAGGCGTTGCTAATATGATCGAAATAATTCGCTGTGCACAATCGATTGGATCATGGTCTTGAGCCCATCGCCCTGCTGACGAACATCCGATGTGATTGCTTCAATGGCGGATCGGTCTTCAAATCGCAAGGAACGGCCCAGTGCGAACGTCGCCAGTTTATGGACCATCGCCTCCACGAACTGATCCTGCCGGGATTCCAACAGATAACGTTTTAGTCCGTCCATGCCGTCTAATTCCTGCTGGTTGAACAATTCGCTGGTGGCATCAATCGACTTACCATTTACTTGCTCTCGCCACCGTCCCAGGGCGTCGTAATTTTCGAACGCAATGCCCCACGGGTCGATTTTGGCGTGACAGGAGTTGCAGGCCGCTTGATTGCGATGATTTTCGATTCGCTCCTTCAATGTCATCTTGGCAATTTCCGGATCGGCTAAATCGATCTGAGGCACAGCAGGTGGTGGCGGCGGCGGCGGATCGTTCAGGATTCGCTCCAACAACCAAACTGCGCGTTTCAGCGGATGCGAATCGGGCCAATCGGAATTCATGGCCAGCGTCCCGGCTTGCGTCAACAATCCACCTCGTTGAAAAGTGTCTGCCAATTGGACTCGGCGAAATTCATTTCCATGCACACCCTCCAATCCGTAGTGCTTGGCCAAGCGTTCATTGACCATGGCGTAATCTGCGTGGATAAAGTCGAGCACACTGGCATCTTGCTGCAGAATTTCCGCAAACAGCGCCACCGGTTCTTCCAGCATGGCCGCCTTCAGTAGCGGATCGAAGTGCCCCATTTGTCGCTTGAAGTTTACGAATTCCAGTAATTCCAAATTCAACCACTGATGCACAAACTGTTCCGCAAATCGACCACTACGCGCATCGGCCAGCAGGCGATCTACCTGACCGGACAGCACGCTGGGTTCGCTCAGTTCACCGCTGGCAGCCAGATCTAACAATTCCGAATCCGGCACACTGCACCACAGGAACAGCGCCAGTCGATTCGCCAGCTGGAAGTCGCGCTGTTGCCGCAATGATTCGTTCGAATCCGAATCGTAGGCTGCGTCACCAGTAATTTCCAACGGATGGTTCGCTACAAACAGAAATTGCGGCGAAGACAGGACCGTCGCCAAGACTTCGATGACTGCTTCTTCAAACGAATCGCATTCAGGTCGCACCGCTGCAAATAGTTCCATTTTGCGATCGACTTCCTGCGAAGTGACGGGGCGTCGCCATGCACGAAACATGAATTTCTGAAGGATTTCTTTGGCGTACGCAAGTTCATTTTCGACGTGTTCACTGGCAAAGAAAATTTGGCGGTGCGATACCGGCGGCCATGCGGCGAAGTAGGGCGCTTCCACCGTGACGAAATCGAGCTGAACATCATGGTTGGAAGCTGAACAATTTTCGATGCGAATGTATTCGGAGGGACTGGGCATGGCACCCATGGTTGACGTTTTCCGCACGGTATTGCGAGGATAAATTTCACCTAACGGAATTTCCCACGTGACCAGCTGCGGATCACTGGGACTGGCTGTGATGGGAATGTCGGCTTGGCTAACCGGCAGTAAAGCTCGTCCTTCATTGCTCGCTTGCCAGCCAAACAACAGGCGAACACTGGGAAAACCCGGCTGGTCCGCCGTCTCTGTTTCCACTCGAGACACTCGCGCGGTGACTCGCATGATCCCTTCGTCGGGAAGTTGGTTGCCGAGTTCAATCACAAGGTCTCTGTTCCCTCTTGCCGGAAGCACCGCGACGCATTCAATGGGGTTCGGCATGGGCGGCATTTTGTCTGTTGGCGCAAACGCGTATTTCGCTTCGTAGTATTGCCATCGAGCCTGAGCGGTACGACCCGTTGAAAGTTGCTTGTAGTAGGTGCGTTGGTGCGGTTGATGAAATTCGGCTTCCAACTTGGCCAGTTTCCCTTCCAATTTCTGAGTGTCGTTGGCCAAGTCTTGTTTTGCTTTTGCTATTTCCGCGTCTTGTTCCTGCCATTCTCGCTCCGCCGCTTGTGACATAGAAATGCCCCAGTTCAACGTATGCGGGCGGTCGCCAATAACGGTCGATCGAGCGAGTGCCTGTCGTGCCAGACGGTGGTATGTTTCGAACTGAGAAGTGGACAAGTGCAAAAGATCCGCGCTGTTTTCGAATCCTTCGGTCGAATGAGGTTCGGGCGGCAAGTCCTTGGCAAAATCCCACGGTAAACCTAACAGGTCTTGTAGCGCGTAATTGTATTCGTAACGAGTCAACCGGCGGAACGAAGAAGGTGAACCCGACTCCCGACGCAGTTCCGACGCGGCGTGAAGTTCATTCGATAACCAATCCACAATCTGCTGCCGGTCCGCCGTACTTAAGTTCGAATCGTCCGGCGGAGGCATTTCGCCCTTGGTGACGACAGCAAAAACTTCGACCCACCAATCCGTATCAGCGCCTCGCAATAAGTCTGGATCCAGCGTATCGATTCGAACATTTCCTTCCGTCACATCTGCTCCATGACAATCGACACAATGTTGGCCTAGCAACGGCAGGATGGACGAATTGAATTCGGTCAGATTCGCCTGCGGCGACGACTCCGGTAGCGAATCAGACGCGTTGCGGTCGACAGCATCAACTGGATGGAACCGCGAACGCTGTCGACCAGAACGTTTAAGTTCGGTCAGAGTAGGACGACCAGCGGCGTCGATAGCATTCGCATCGGTCGCTGCCGAAGTTGGCGATTCGGCGTCGTCCGCGCGACCCATCTGGTCCGCCGCAAAAGGACAGCTGGCCAAAAACATCAGAACGAACAGCAAACGCGTCTTGCCAAAATAGTTGGGCATAACAACGAACCACGGTTTGTAGGGGCAGGGCGGGAGCAACGACGTCCGGGGAACCGTTGTTTCAAACGGCCCAACGCTATTGCCAGTGGTTATCCAGGAAAGCTCGCAAGGACACTCGCGAAGGTCCACTCAGGATACCAAATAAACACCCTTGCTGAAACGCAAAAAGCCCTAGGCTCATCGTGGATTTGTTTTTTCTCGCGAATACGGCACTTTGACCGCAAACAGCGGACCACCGTTTGTCATAATACAGCGAACATCAGTTAAAGACGTAATCGTCGAGGATGAAAGTGACGAATCCCAGTCTCCGGAGACTCGTCGCCCTGTCCGCATCTGGGCAGATGAAACATCATCGCCTTATCGAAGGAACAGCATTTTGGATTCGAACCGGAAAATACGCGTGGCACAAAATGGCCGATTGGTCTTGGCGCTTTTCCTGGCGTTGTCGTCAGCGTTCGCGTTAGGGGCCTCGCCGAATGTCGTTCTATTCTATGCCGACGATTTAGGTTGGGCCGATGTGGCGTGCCAGGGAACTGCATATTTGGAAACGCCGCATATAGATCGCTTGGCGGCGGAAGGCATGCGGTTTACACAAGCGTACGCCGCCGCTGCCAATTGTGCTCCTTCTCGAGCCAGCTTGTTGACCGGCTGTTATCCACCTCGGCACGGCATTTTTACGGTTGGAAATTCAGATCGAGGCAATGCGAAGCATCGACAGTTAGTGCCGATCCAAAATCGTACCACTCTAGGCGGCGAATTTGTCACGTTGGGAACCCTCTTCCACAATGCAGGATATCGCACTTGCGTTGCCGGCAAATGGCATGTTTCGCCCGATCCACGTCGCTTCGGTTTTGACATCAACTTTGGCGGAAATCAGGCTGGGCATCCGAAAAGCTATTTTTCGCCGTACAAGAACCCGCAGCTACAGGATGGTCCAGATGGAGAGCATTTGCCGGAACGCTTGGGACGCGAAGTTGCCGATTGGATAACGCAAAACGCGGACGGTCCATTCTTTGTTTACCTGCCGTTCTATTCGGTCCATACACCCATTCAAGCTCGTCCGGAACTTGCGAATAAGTATCAAACAAAACGTTCGCAATGGCCTGCTGCGCCGCAGACAGCTGCCTACGCAGCCATGATTGAATCAATGGATGCAGCCGTCGGACAGGTGCTCGGCACATTGGACCAATTGCAATTGACGGACAACACGTTGGTGATTTTTTCTTCCGACAACGGGCCGCATGGCGCGGTGTCCCACGCGGAACCGCTACGAGGCTCCAAGGGGATGTTTTACGAAGGAGGCATTCGCGAACCGCTCATCGTTCGCTACCCCAA
Source organism: Planctomycetales bacterium (assembly GCA_020426955.1). GTDB lineage: Bacteria > Planctomycetota > Planctomycetia > Pirellulales > Pirellulaceae > JAGQOZ01. The sequence goes on along the minus strand of JAGQOZ010000040.1, from coordinate 8,205 downwards.
AATCGTGCAGCCGAATCAAGTTTGTGAACAAGTGGTCCATCAGGTAGACCTGTTTCCCACGCTGCAGGAACTGATTGGTGGAAAACCGGTTCCGCAAAAGCTGGACGGTGTCAGCGTGTTGCCGGTGCTGCGAGGTCAGTCGCTGGCGGAGCGAGATTTGTATTGGCATTTTCCCTGCTATTTGGAAGGCGGCCCGAAAAACATTCGAGGTTCGAGGTATGCAAAACATTGGCGAACCACGCCTTGCAGTGTCATTCGCAGCGACAACTGGAAACTGATCGAATACTTTGAGGACGGTGAATTCGAACTCTACAATTTGGCCCGTGATCCGCGCGAATCGACTAACCTGTTCGCATCCAATCAAGTTGAAGCCCAACGGCTGAAGAAGTCACTTCGCGAATGGCAAGAATCGGTTGACGCACCTATCCCCACACAGCGCAATCCCCAATTCAAGAATCTTGATCCTGCCAATCCAATTGGCAATGCAACTCGGTAAACAACACGCCTCGCAACCCATCGGTCAGCTTGGGATATTAGCGTCAGATCAAATCGATCAATGATTTGGCGCGAACCAGTTTTTTCCGCAGACGACTCAGCCGCGCACGTGTGACATCAGGATCCAGCTTCAAGGACCTGGCCGCATCCACCGTCGAATAACCTTCCAGCCGCAGTTGCAACAATTGTTGGTCTTCAGTTGAAAGCTGTGAAACCAGTTGCTGAAAGATTTCGTCTAGCTCCGGTTGCTGTAGACTGGGATCTTGTGTTCGAATTTCCAGTAAGCGGTCGTGCAACGACGCACCCCGCAGCACGCCGCTAAGACGTTGTTGTCGAACAGCGCGACGCCAATGTCGAGCGGCCTTGCGCTGCACAATGGTTAACGCCAAGGCGCACAGTTGTTCTGGGGTTTCAATTTCGAACCGCTGATTTCGCAAGCCCAATAGGACACTGCGATGTAACGACTGCATGAGGTCCACCGAATCAATATGCGGTCGCAAGGCAACACCGATGCGAGCGCGAGCGACAATGCGGACGTCGGCTTCATACAATTCGATCAATTCCGCCATTGCCTGTGCGTCCCCGCTACGACAACGTAATACGAGTTCATTGAATGCGTTCGGCATAGTTTGATTCGTTGGATTCAGCGCTATTTCGCTTGCAAAGAACTTCAGCATTATACAACATAGCCGATATCCACATGGGGAAGAAAATATAGGTGTGTCGTGATTCCTTTAAACCAGGCGGTTGGTTCAACACAAGAGACTGAATTACGATTGGCGTGCCAGGAGGTTCGCCAACAGATTTCGTCCGGTCACCAGGAACAAATCGCCGAATGCGTGTTGGCTCGTTTCCCGCTGCTGCAGAACAATACGGAGGCCGAAATTGAAGTCATCTATGCGGAATTTGACGCCCGCTCGATGCAGCAAGTGGTACAACGTGAAACCTTCTACAAAAGATTTCCTCAACATCGCGAACGACTCGCTCGGCTTTTTCACATCCATGACGTGTTGGGCAATCCAGGCACTTCAGGCATGCCAGAAGGACGCTTCGATACACCGACACAACGTTCTGATACGTTGTCGGCGTTACCTGAGATGGTGGCCTCTGCGGAAACCGAAACGCCCCACTTCGAAAACTACACCATCATTCATGAAATCGCTCGTGGCGGCATGGGTGTTGTCTATCAAGCTCGAGACAACCGGCTGGGTCGAATGGTGGCCATCAAGACGTTGCGATCAAGCGATTTCGATCCGTGGGCGCGACGCCATCTGATCAAAGAAGCGACCGCCGCCGCCAAGCTGCAGCATGCCAATGTGGTTCAGGTGTTTGAAGTGGGCGAATCCGACGAAGGCCCTTTTTGCATCATGGAGTGGGTACCGGGCGGCACACTCGAGAAGGTGACTCAGCAGAGAACGTTAACTGCTACCGAAGCGGCCCAGATGTTGCTGAAGATTGCATCGGCAATTGCGTATGCGCATCAACACGGGATCATTCATCGAGATCTCAAGCCTGGCAATATTCTGTTGACCCATCAAGGCGAACCCAAGGTTGCCGATTTTGGTTTGGCCAAAATGGATCCGCACGTTCCAGCCGATTGTTCCGAAGCGAACCAAGACCCGCACACTCGCACCGGCGCCATTGTCGGCACGCCATCCTACATGGCGCCAGAGCAAGCGGAAGGCCGAATGGACCAAATTGGTCCTGCCGCCGATGTCTATTCGCTGGGCGCCATTCTCTATGAATCGCTTACTTCTCGACCGCCGTTTCTGGGCAGTTCGACACTGGAAACTCTTGGCTTAGTCGTTTCGGCGGACGCGGTTTCGCCCTCCAAGCTTCACGCTCATTTGCCTCGCGACTTGGAAAGCATTTGCCTGAAGTGCTTGGCCAAAAAATCACATCAACGATACGCTGCCGTGGAAGATTTGGCTGCGGATTTGCGGCGGTTTCTGGATGGTAAACCAACGGTTGCAAGACCGATTTCTCGGTTGGCCAAAGGGGCTCGCTGGTGTCGCCGATATCCGGCCGTTTCCGGATTGTTGACTGCTCTAGTCGCCAGCTTACTTTTGGGATTTGCAGGCATAGGCTGGCAGTGGCAAGCCGCGGCTCGGCAAGCGGAGATTGCCAGAACGCAAAAGGACGCCGCGGAAACGGGCCGTCGTCAAGCGGAACAACAGAAAGTGATTGCCTTGCAGCAGAAAGCCCGCGCCGACCATAACTTGGCCACGGCGCAACAGGTTGTCGAACAGTTTTCCCAAATCGGTGCTCGCTATGCCCAAAACTCGGCAACTGAAGGTGTCGGCCGCGAGTTGCTGGAAGAGTCGCTGCAATACTATTGGGACATCATGGATCTGGATAGCAATGACAATCAAGTGCGTTATTCGACCGCGTTAGCTCACCATCGCGCTGCGAGAATCCTAAACGATCTGGGACGCTGGGAAGACGCAGCGCAGACTTCGCACAAGGCCGTCCGGCTATTTTCGGATCTGCATCTACGTGATCCACATCATGTGGACTATGCATTTTGGTTGCTGGAATGTTCCTTTCAGTATGCCGATGGGCTACGAGGCCGAGGGCAAACGGTGGCGGCAAGTCATGCGTTTGCTACAGCGGCGGGACAAGGCGAACAGTTTGTGCAGAAATTCCCAGACGAACTTCGCCTGCAGTCTTTGCTTTCAGTAACGCTGATCAATTGGCGAACGTTCCTAGACAAGGATTCACCGGAGGCCGTTGCGACGTTGCAGCGAGCGATTGAATTGCAAGAAGCAGTTGTGCGAGTGGACCCGCATGGAATTTGGCCTCTTCAAGATCTGGCTCAAGGAAAAGACAATTTGGCTGCCGACGCTTGGCGGCGAGGTGAGTTGACACAGGCGGTGTTCCTTTATGAAGAAGCGTTGGCACTTCGCCAAAAGATTCAAGCGCAGAATCCTCGCGATCCAATGCATCAGTTATACTTGGCTCGCAATCTCACGTTTTTAGCACAGGTGCTCGATCGCCAACAGCAATTCGACTGCGCCGCGAACCGCCATGAAGCAGCTCGCCAGGTCTTGACGCAGCTGGAACAGGACATGCAACATGCCTACCGGTTTCGTTCGGAACGAATTAAATCGGACGCTGCGTTTACGTATCATCTGCTGAGTTCGCCACGGCTGGGTGAATTGCCAGCACATTTTCAAGCTTCGCTCGATCGAATCACGAGCATGGCCAACGAATGGCCCGATGGAAATCGGTTTCCGCGTATCGGTGTCGATCTCATACGTCAGGTATTGGATGGATTGAATCAGGCGGATCATTTGGACGTTGCCTCGGAATGTAAGCAGATTGCCCGGCCGGCACTTCAAGTTCTGTTCAACGCGAGCTCTCCTCCAGCATCGCTCGCGGATCTGGACGATAATCAACTGCGTCATGCGATTTACATGTCGACTCGCTTCCGAACCTTGGCCATCCGGTTGCAACTTCCAACCGTCGTGACCAAGTCCACGCTGCAGCTGGCTGGCCTCCAATCGGTGGCGGCGATCCGCCGTATCCCGAAACACGTGATGGAAGTGGCCGATCCCATCCTACAGGCGGACTATCGGATCGAGCGATAAGTGTGTTTGCCGTAGTTACAAAATAGATTTGTAGGATGGCCGCTCTAATTGGTCTTGCGACGTGAATTTGCCAGGTTGGGGGCTTGTGATTCACGCGAACTGATTTCCAGGAACCACTGTTCGAACAACAGATCAGCTTCGCCAACCGACTCGCTGCACCCGCACGGACGGGAAACGGATTGGAAATCAAGTTTCTGGGGAATGCGGAAAGACAGCGTGAATGACGCGACGGCTGATTCGATGACGGAAAGGCAGGTTGGAGGACAGGCCGGTTGAGCGACATGAGCGCCGGCTGGAGGACGTGAAGGGTGATTCGATGACGGATAGGCCGATTCGATGACGGATAGGCCGGTTGAAAGACACGGGGGCTGGAGGATGTGAACACCGGTCCCGAGCTGATTTGACGTCACGAAAATTTCGATTGCTCTTTCAGCCACAACTTGGATTACGCTTCGTAGCAAGTGCTGCCGTACTAAATTGGACCGGAAATTTTCGACTGTTTTTTCCCAGCCCAGGGCGTATGTCCCACTTGTAACAATCTTTGATCACGCTATCATCAACACTTCTTCAAATTCGTGGCCTCCGCCACGTCTGCTCCCTTAGCTCAACTGGCAGAGCAACTGACTCTTAATCAGTAGGTTCAAGGTTCGAGTCCTTGAGGGAGCACTTTTTGCCCTTGTTTTCCAGTGTTTTTCGAAGATTCAAGGGGAAGTGGGCCACGGTGTGGGTTGGATTTCCGCTCGATTCCGCCGAAATCATCTCGCCTTGTGATTTGGAAACTTCGGTTTGTGAATTGGAATAGCCCCCGTGCGGAAATCTCCAGGTGTTTGGCTGTTCGCCGCAAATTGTTCTGACTCATTCAAAGTCGAGCCGCTGGGCTTGCCGTTTCTCGTTGTGCGTGGCATAGAGTTGGGGCAGCGTCGAGGCGATGGACGCGAGCATTCACTGGCGATGTCACTTCGATGCTTCCCGCTTTGAATGCGCGAATCAGGTCGGAACTGTCGAACATGCCGACGCAGTTCCAATCGACTGTGCTCCATTTTGAATTCGGAAAATCGCTGTCATATTCGCGGCCGCAAACACGGTAGCAAAATCGGCGGTAGCAAAATCGCGGTCTACATTCGCATCTCCGGAAGTCGTTCGCCAATCCAACTCAGCGACATCTACAATATCATTGCCGTCTAGATCAAAAAACGAATCGGTCGAATGAAAGTGGCAATCGGCGCTGAAAAAGTGCCCAACGTACCGAGCAGTTTCGTTATGCCGCCGTGATTTGGCAGGCATCGGTGCTCGGCATTGCTTGCTTAACGTATGCGGTCCTTTCGAATGATGGGGCTGTCGCAGTCAAAGACCGTTGTGCCATGGTTCTCGAACTTGCCGTTCGTTCGCCATGGCACGTTTCAGTGTTATCGCACTTCTTGCGGATCGTCGCTCCATAAGGACGTTCTAGACCACCTTATGGGATTCGATCCACTTCGTTAGATGTCAATTTCATAGCCTTTGCGGCTTGATCGAGAAAGAAAGGCGTTTGCTTCCTGGTCACCAATGATCTCGCGTTTGGTTGGGTCCCATTTCAGTTCACGCCCCAAGCGTATGGCGATGTTTGCCAAGTGACATGTTTCCAACATTCGGTTGTGAGACCAGACGTCCGAGATCGGTTGTTTCCGAACGGCCATCGCCGCAACAAAGTTGGCAGTGTGGTTTTCACTGACAGGGCCTCCGTAGACCTTTTCGATGGCGTCTTCAGGCAAGGGATTGCTTTGCAGATCTTCCACCGGTTTTCCGGTCAACTTGCCTCGATTGACGAAGATTCGTCCGTTGGTTCCTTCAAACAAAATGCCGTTGTCGCCTTCACTGGTAATCACAAGCTGAACGTCACCTGGCATGCTGGCGTGGATTTCGAACTGCGTTGGCGAATTGTATTGATCGCTAACGGTTGGATATCCTTTTTCATAGCTGACAGGCAGTGAATAGTTCACAGGAGTGATCTTGCTTGGTCCGGTATCACCTGCTCCCAGTGCCCAAAAAGCTATGTCGACGTGATGAGCACCCCAATCGTTCATTTGGCCACCCGAGTACTCATACCAATTGCGCCAGGCATAATGACAGTTGGTATACAGCGGCACTCCTCCACCATATCCTTGGCGAATCTCCGGCAACGCTCGATACGGCACGGCAGGAGCCGGTCCCAGCCAGGCGTCCCAATCCAGACCTTGGGGAACATCAATGGCCGGGATCACCGGTGAACCAGTCGCGCCATTAATCCCGCAAGTCACTTTGCGAATGTCACCAATGCGGCCAGCTCGAATCAACGCAATGGCCTTCAAGAAACGTTGCTCGCTTTCGGTTCGCTGCATCGTGCCAACTTGGAATACGCGTCCGGTCTTCTTGACCACGTCTTCAATCAACTTTCCTTCCGCAATGGTCAATGTCAAAGGCTTTTCGCAATAGACGTCCTTGCCAGCCAACATTGCTTCAATGGAGATTTTGGTGTGCCAATGATCGGGCGTGGCAATCATGACCGCGTCAATGTCTTTGCGTTCCAGCACTTTGCGATAGTCACTATAACCATCTGCCTTGCGGCCCGTCTTCTTTTCCAGCTTCTCGTTGGTAGCGCCCAGCACATTTGCATCGACGTCTGCAAAAGCAGCGAAGTCGGCAAACTTGGTCGACTTGTCGGTGATCGTCCAGCCTTGGTTCCGAAGTCCAATCGTGGCGAACACCGGTCGCTCGTTGGGCGAATCCTGAGCAATGGACTTCGCTCCGGATCCGGCAAATACTCCGGCTGCCACGGCAGACGCGGTCCCTAAGAAGTGGCGGCGGTTCAACGGCAGAGTCTTCTTCGACATGGTTGGGCCTTCGTTCAAAAATAACATCTGAGAGTAACGTAAAACACCACGGCGGCGACCGACGTTCTTGGCAGAGGCACCGCGCGATCGATTCGTTGGCAGCCGACCAACGATCGTCATTATACTCCGTCAAACCGACGAGAAGAAACCCGCCTCGCTCATGCGACGCTGGATCGAACGCAACCTACGTTGTCGCGTGGGAATGGTCTTCGCGAAGACGAGTCTCTCGACGTTTTTGCAGATCTGCGCCATACGTTGCAGTATCCGACTCGGAGTTTCGAAACTCGGTAATGAAGATAGGCGGCCTAATTCGCAAAACGAACAGAGCCGCACCGTCGTGGCGATGGGCCACTGTTCCGTCCGCTTTGGAATAATGCGTGTTAACCAGAATCAGCGAATCATCACAAAATAGAGCGAATTGGCGCGAGTTACGCTCGTTCACAGCGCCATTCGCTTGGCGTCGGTTTCATAGCATGTAAACTAGTTGTTCTGGTTTGCCAACTCGCCAAATTGGCCCTAGTGACCCTTAGGCCTGGACCGTCAAGATTTTGATCCGCGATCAAGACGAGTTAGTTGAACTTCAGAATTAATTTCGCCCACAACGTTCGCACAACATCCTTCACTAAGGAGAGCACCACGTGGTTCAACACAAGTACTTCCTAGCGCTGGCCGTTTTGGTCTTCATAACGGCAGTTGGTCAAGCTGACATCTTCCGTTGGGACACCGGAGAATTGATTCCCGGGACGGAGGGGATAGTGCCACGTGCACATATTCGCCTGACGGATTGGAATAGCGAATCTCACAACTTGCAATACGCGGACTTTTCGGGGATCGACCTGAAGCTTTCCGATATGGATCGTTCCTGGCTCGATTTCGCCGATTTTCGTTCCGCGAACCTCACCAGGGCGGCTTTTCGGGGTTCGGTGCTCGCGAACGCCAATTTTAGCCAAGCCATAATAGATCGCGCTAATTTCTCGGACACAACTTCCAGCGGATTTACGAAGGAACAACTTTACTCGACCGCTAGTTATCAAGCGAAGGATTTATATAGGATTAGTCTAAGTTTTAACGACCTATCGGGCTGGGACTTCCGTGATCAAGACCTTGGCAGCACAGATTTCTCGGGGTCGGGGTTAGCCAATGCCGACCTGACTGGTGCCATAATCGTCAGCGCAGATTTCTCGGACACAACTTCCAGTGGATTTACGAAGGAACAACTTTACTCGACCGCTAGTTATCAAGCGAAGGATTTACGGAGGATTCGGCTTAGT
>JAGQOZ010000408.1 GCA_020426955.1 Planctomycetales bacterium | reverse complement strand
CGTAGATGGTGTTGCCATCGACCAGTGGCGGCGCATTGAGACCTCGGCGAGAAAGATTGAAGCTCCAAATCGCTTTTCCGGTCCGCGGCTGAAATGCCCAAACCGCTCCGTCGCCGCAACCGACAACCATCGCCTTCTGGCCGTTAAAGGAGGTCAGCACTGGACCACTGTACGAAGTGTCATACGGGAGATCTCGAGTGCCATTGAACCACACGACTTCACCTGTGCGTTTATCGAGACCAATAAAGCGGTGATTCGGTTTGGCGGCGTCGCCCCAACCAATGATGATGGCACTGACAACGACCAGATCGTCACAAATGACGGGAAAGTTGGTTCGGCCACCGTAAGTACTGAGTAGTCCGAATCGTTCGTGCAATGGAATCTGCCAACGAGTTACACCGGTGTCGGCATCGGCACAGACAAAGTGACCGCAGACGCCCAAGCCATAGACAGCATTCGTTTCCGGGTCCGCCACGACGGACGACCAGCCGACTCGCGTATCGGGAACGTCCGACAAATAGACGTTGAAACGATTTTCCCAGATCAATTCGCCCGTTTTGGCGTCCAAGCAGACGATGCGTTCACCTTCACGAGCAGTTTCCGGTTCGGCTCGAACCAATGTATACAGCTTGCCGCTCATGACGACCGGCGTGCTTCGACCACCGAACGGAGCCTTCCACGCTACGTTGCTACCTTCGCCACCGTCAGGATCAAATTCGTCCGGTAACCCGGTAACGGGCGAATAACCGTTGAAATAGGGGCCTCGCCAATCAAGCCAATCCGCCTGCTGGTTTTCAGCGGCGGTCAGTACGACCGGGGCAACCGAGACCGATTCGTTAGCGGACGGCGGAGTGGTAAAACCAGTCAACCGAGTTTCAGAATCGCTGGTTTGGTTCATCGCCGCGTCGGACGTATTCGGATCGACAACCGTGTCATCAGATCGTTGACAACCGACAACGAACAGGCTGAGCATGGTAGTAAAAAGTAGAATTCTCATAGGAATTTTTCTTTAACAATGTTTTCAGGGACAAAGCTGGGAAATTGCGATCTAGTCGAACCATTCGTCTTGGGGGTCGAACTTGGGAAACACCACAATGAGGACTCGCATCTGACCGATCGCTCGATGCCGAACTCCGGGCCGAATCAATAGGCACACCCCGGGCTTCACGGGAATGAATTGGTCGTCCAATTGAATCCGAGCGTCTTCATCACATTCCAGGACGTAATACGTTTCCGTCAGCCTGCGGTGATAATGCAAACGAGCGTCCTGCTGGATTTCCGTAACGTGCAGCGTCCCAGGAAAGTCATCTACTTCTGCAAACGCTCGTTTCGCCAGCCCGCAGGGACAACTTACGGGCGACAATTGATTGAAGTCGACGATTTCGAACTTCGCGGGTGCGGACATGCGGTAGATCAGATTCCGGACGGGCTAAAGGGAGGGATCGAAAACAATAGCTTGGCAAAAGGCGGGGTAGGACACGCAGCCACAGAAACTTGTTACTACAAATCAAACGACACCACTAAGTTACCAAATCCGATAACTCGCATCTACAAGGGAAATCGACAAGGTTTACCACGGTTTTGGCTGGTACGTTGCTTTTCCGAAACTACCGATTAAGGGAAATCCGGAAAATAAGTCGAGTTTACTTGGTGTTGGTTCCATACTGAGGCACGTTGCAACCCGAAAAGCTTCGCCATTGTGTCAAAGGAGACAACACCGAGGATTTGGGTAGCTCAAATTTGCTTGATTTCTCAAGGCGTTCCAACAGACTCGCCGATATGAAATTCTGTCGTAACGGAAATCCCGTGCTAGACCATTAGCACGCAAGAATGTTTTGGTCCGAAACGATCAAATTCGAACCTAGAAAAAGGTTTGTTCGATCGCAAAGGATTGTGCAGCGAACTGCAAGTTACGACCCCTACCGATTTTTTAGCCCACCAAGTTTCGTCCCACCTCGCAAGAAGCCCTGGCGCGACCAGGAACGAATCGAGTTTGTTCGAACAGGCAGCGCTACGTAGGTAACTTGCACGTTCCAAAGTTTAGGAGACCTCGGTCGATGAAATGGAAATTCTTAGTTGGTACTTTGGTGCTCTCAATGGGCATGTCGTCACAAAGCTTCGGTTTCGGGTTGCTCGACCGAATGCTGGGCGTAAACGGGTGTTGCTCGAGCGGATGTGCCGAGCCATCCTGTGGTTGTGATGTTGGATGTGCGGCGCCAGCTTGTGGCTGTGCGTCCACGCCGTCTTGTGGATGCGACGCTGGTTGCGATGTTGGCTGTGCAGACCCTTGTGGTTGTGCTGCCGCTCCTTCCTGCGGTTGCGAACCCGCTTGCGGCAAGAAATGTGGCGGCCTGCTGTCTGGCCTGTTCGCTTGCAAGAAGCCTTGCAACAGCTGCTGTGCAGAACCGACCTGCGGATGTGACAGCGGTTGTGCTGATCCTTGTGGTTGTGCTTCGGCTCCTTCCTGTGGTTGTGACAGTGGCTGTGCTGATCCTTGTGGTTGTGCTGCTGCTCCTTCCTGCGGTTGTGAACCAGCTTGTGGATGCAGCAAAGGTTGTGGCGGGTTGCTGGGCAAACTGTTTGCTTGCAAGAAGTCTTGCGGCAGCTGCTGTGCAGAACCGACCTGCGGATGCGACAGCGGTTGTGCAGCTCCTTGCGGATGTGCTTCGGAACCGACTTGCGGATGCAGTTCGGGTTGTGCATCGGCAGCACCTGCTGCTCCGGCATGCGGATGCGGAACGGGCGCTATCATTAGCCCAGCTCCTGTCCACTCGGCACCGGTTGTTGAACCAGCTCCCGTTGAACCGGTTCCTGCCGATCCTTCGGCTGCCGTTTCGCGAGGTGTTCGCGTTCGACAAGCATCTCACAAGATTCGCTTCGGTCGCTAATAGCAAAGAGATCAGTTCGAACCTAGTTTGGGACTGTTCGAAATAAAAATCGCAAAGCGAGTTGCCACTTAACCGGCAACTCGCTTTTTTTATTTTTCACTTGACACTCAAGCAAGCCGCCGATCGTCACGTCGAATCTGTCGTCCAGGCTGTCCAAGTCAGCCTATCTTAGTCGTTTCTGCATCAGAAATGAAACGTCGGGTATCGCCCGTTTCCTTGCTTCGCTGAGGTGATTTGGATATTCTTGCGGGTTAGGTAACCAGGAAAAAGTTGTTTTTTCGTTATGAAACGAATCCTGGCTTACAACACGATGCGCAACGAGGAAAGAATCAGTGAGTAGGCAACACGATCGAAAGCGGCAGCTAGGTGTTTTTTCGTCACGAAACAAAGCCGGTAGCAAAAAGCGGCATTCGAAAAAAAGCAATGCACGATTCGGACAGCTCGAATCACTAGAATCTCGAATTGTCCTTGATGTCGGCGCCATCCCAGCCATTTCCGGTACCGTCTACCGTGATCTCAATACCGACGGGCTCATTTCGCCGGGCGAAGCTGTTCCGGACGTCTCGGTCCGCCTAATCCTAGACGACGGTGATGGACTGCTGGAACTAGGCCAAGACGACCAGCAGGTTGACGCTCAGCTGACAGACGCACAAGGTTTCTACTGCTTTGGCGACCTAAACTTCAGTTCCCGATACTTCATTTATCGTCCTGCGCAGACAGTGAATGGGGTATCTTTGGAAGCGTATGCCAGCGCAGCAATCGAACCAGGGCAAGCGAATTTGGCAATTGATCGTTTTCAGACTCGCCAGTTGGTCATTGCCGAACCACCATTCCCTTCCGAAGACAATTCGACCTTGGTGGTACCCGCTTCCGACGAAGTCATCGGCCAAGAACGAGATATGGCGGTGGAATTGACTCAGGGTTCGGTCGATTTTCAACTCCGAGTCAACCCGTTCGGCCTGGAACAAGTACTGGTCTTTGACAGTTCCGCCGGCACGCAAGGAACTCGCGTTGTCACGTGGGACGGCCAAGATGGCGACGGCGACTCGTTGGCCATGCGACTGGGTGGCATCGATTTAACCCAGAACAATCAAAACACTGGTATCATGATGCGAGCCGGAACGGATCATGAAGGTGCCGACGTCCGAATTCGCTACTACACCGGAAACGCCACCACATTTTCGGAAGCCAGTGTCCCGGTTCCTGTAACGGGCGGCGAAGCAACAGGCTTTATCTATATTCCGTTTACTGACTTTACAGGCACCGCTGACGCTTCCAGTGTAGATGCCATTCAGATGTTCATCGAAACCGGCGAAGAAAGCGCCAATGGCAAGATTGACGTGATTGGGGCCATTGGTGCGCGAGTGGTCAATATTGGTGACACCGCCACGGCAGACCTGTTCATAACCAAAGGCAATGGAGTGGATACGGTTGTTCCCGGTGAAGCAGTTACTTACGTGGTAGTTGCGCGTAATGCCGGCCCCAACGACGTTGTTGGCGCAAGAATCACGGATCCCGTTGCCAATTTTCTGCAAAACGTCACCTACACCAGCGTGGCGTCGGGCGGTGCATCTGGCAACACATCCGGTTCTGGCGCGATTAGCAACATTGTCAACATGCCGGTGAATTCGGCCATTACGTACACGATTCAGGGGATTGTCCGAGACGACGCGACGGGCACGCTGGTCAATACGGCTCAGATTGTTCCGCCCGCCGGAGTGCTCGATACGAACTTGACGAACAATTCGTCCACCGACCGTGATCCCATCGGGCGTCCCATCGATTTGCGAATTACCAAAGACGACGGCGTTCGAACGGTTCGCCCTGGACAACAGTTGACGTACACCATTGTGGCCACCAATTTCGGACCGGGGCCGGTTGTGGGTGCCAGCGTCACCGATGCATTTCCAGATAACCTGGTGAACGTCAGCTATACCAGCTCCGCTTCTGTCGGAGCAACTGGGAATACCGTGCAAGGGACCGGGGACATCAATGACACAGTCACGCTGCCCGAAGGAGGCCGAATTACCTACACGGTATCGGCGACTGTGACCGAAGACGCGTTTGGTACCGTTGTCAACCGAGCGGTGATTGCCGTGCCAAATGGCTATATTGATATTCGGCCAGAAAACAATATCGAAATCGATACCGACTTGGTGCGTTTGGATGCTTCTGATCTTTCGATCATCAAGACCAACAATCAAACGGTAACGGTCCCCGGCGAAACCATTTCGTACTCTATCATTGTCACCAATGCCGGTCCGGGTAACGCATCCAATGTCCGAGTTGTCGATGATTTGCCGGCGTCTTTGTTGGATGCCACGTTCACCAGCCAAGTCATATCCGGAACAGTGACGGGACAGACCAATTCGGGTAGCGGTAATTTAGACGAAACGCTGACCATGCTGACTGGTTCGCAGATCGAATATACCGTTACCGGTACGGTCAGCCCTTCGGCCACAGGAGTCATCGCCAATACGGCCACGGTTTCGTTTCCGGGCGAAGATCCCAACCTCAACAACAATGAAGATTCCGATAACGACGTCCTAACACCTCGTGCAGACCTATCGGTCACCAAGACCGATGGTGTGGAAACCGTCGCTCCTGGAATCCAAGTCACTTACACCATCGTAGGCGCCAACGCCGGCCCCAGCGATGCTCCGGGCGCAAGAGTTAGCGATTCCATTCCCGC
>JAGQOZ010000407.1 GCA_020426955.1 Planctomycetales bacterium | reverse complement strand
ATTTGCTCTGCCGGCATGCTGGTCTTTGCGTTCAGCAGCTTCTTGCCGACCGCTCGCTTCGCGTGGATCATGGTCAGCCTATTTGCGGCTGCGTTGTGCGGCGATTTGATTTTGTTGCCTTCGCTATTGATGAGCCCTATCGGGCGATTATTCGAAATCCGCGATACCGTCTGGAACACGGAAGCAACATCCACAATCGAATCTGACGAAACGAACACTCACGACAGCAATGCCGCTTCGATGGTCAGTCCCGGTCCGAATGCCAACATCACGCAAGGCCCGAATTTTTCGGCAGCCACCAAGCGTTCCAGCACGAACGCAACCGTCGGCGACGACATGTTGCCGTAGTTCGCCAGCACTTGACGCGAATCTTCCAAAGCGTCCGCTGGCAACCGCAGCGTTTTTTCCACCGCATCCAAGATTCTAGGGCCACCGGGATGGACGGCCCATGCTGCCACATCTTCTATCGCATAGCCTCGTTGCTGCAGCCAATCGTGCAGCCAGGGACGCAAGTGCTTTTGCACCATTTCGGGCACAGCTGAATCTAGCGTCATTTCAAATCCATAGTCGCCGATTCGCCACGACATCAACTGCTGTGAATCAGGCACTATCTGCGAACCATTGGCCACTAGCCGATAGTTGCTGGATGTCGTAACCGCATCGGACGCCGAATCGTCGTTGGATTCCGCCGAGCAAATCAACGCCGCAGCGCCGTCGGCAAATAACGAATTGGAAACTAGTTTTTCCGCGTCGCTACTGTATTGCTGATGGATGGTGCACAATTCAACCGCGCAGACCAGCACCACGGAATCGGGCTCGGCCATCGAAATCATTCGTGCCATGCGCAGTCCGTTCAGCAAGGCGTGACACCCCATGAAGCCGATGTGAGTTCGCGCAACCTGACGATTCAATCCGATGCGTTCGCACAATTGCAAATCAAAGCCGGGCGCAGCAAATCCAGTGCAAGAAATGGAAATCAAATGCGTGATTCTTTCGGGCGAAACGTCAATATCTCGGATCGAATTCAAAGTCGCTCGCACCGCCAAGTCAGTCGCACACTGTTCGTAGATCTGAATTCGATTCGCTAACGTCGGGCCTCGATCCAGTGCATTCTGCGGCGAACGATAAAACGTTTGCGTGGCCGGTAAGCCATTCGACGATCGACTCAGCAAGACCGAATGACGCGCTGCAACGCCCGAGCGCTGATACAGACGTTTAATGGCGCGGACATGACACGACGAACCCTGCAGTTGCACCGCCAATTCGGCCGCGTTCTGCTGCGTGATCGAATGTTCGGGAACCGCCGTTCCAATACTGCAGATCTTCAAAATCATTTTCCTTCTTGCCGCGCTGGCTATGCCGCGCCAATCTTGGTCGCAATGGGCTTGGCCAAAAGCGGGAACATGCTTAGTAAGTGGATGGCGTGTCGCGTGGCCGTGGGATACTGCAGCAGGGACGTCAGCCGATGGCACAAACGTCTGGAGCGCCGAGCTGTCTTGACTTGCTGTTGCCAAAGGTTGGCGGCCGTTTGCGGATCCAGCCTGCTGCGAGCAACTTGCAGCACCCACGGCACGACTTCTTGTGCGGATCGCAGCGCCCAAGTCATGCCCTCGCCGGTGAATGGTTCGGCATAGCCCATCGCATCACCTAAAAGGAATAATCTCGCTTCGGACACTCGAGCAGAATCGCAGGACAACAGCCGAGTGCCTTGGATGTTGGCCGACTCCAAAGCGATTTTGGCTGCGTTTGCTTCGCCCAACACGTTGCGAATCGCAGGCACTGCACCTCGTGCCACTATATCCTTCGGATCAATGGCGGCCGCCAAATTAACCTGTTCGTTTTCCAGGCGAACACAGCCGACATAGCCCGTTGCCCCGACCGCCATGTGAATCGTTTCCGCCGCAGGCCATTCACTTCGCAACGGGATGACGCAACCGAGTCCGACCTTGGAATCGGTTTTTACATGGCTGCGAAAGTGATCCATACGCCGTAAACTGGGATGTCCCAGCCCATCGCAGGCCAACACAATTCCAGATTGCAACGTCACCTGCGAATCCAATCGTTGGCATTCGACATTTCGCCAAGACGTTTCTTTGTCTGCCGGCTGTACGGTGGCTTTGGTTCGATCCCAAAACGTGGCTCCAGCTGCCACGGCGTGTTCGACCATCGCGGCGTCAAACGCTTGGCGACTAACGCTTCGTCCTGCGGCAATCGGGATGGTAGCCGAGGCCGTGCCGTTAGTCAGTTGCAATTGACGTGTTGTGGGCGAACGCAACGTTTCCAGAATGCCCAGCAAACCGGCGTCTTTTAAGAACTTGATGGACGCACCGTTCAGGCAACCGCCGCAGACCTTAGTGCGAGGAAACGCGTGTTGTTCCAGCAGTAAGACTCGCAGCCCCGACTGCGCTAACAAATAGGTGGCAAACGAACCAGCAACGCCCGCTCCAATACAGATCACATCCCAATCATTCGTGCCACGAACGTACGTCATGTCGGCGTCCAGTGCATCAAGAATCGACTGGGCCAATGACGATGGACGCGAACGCCTTCCATACCGGCGGCTTGGCACAGCTGCCGCAATTCTGCTTCGGTAAATGCCGCTTCGACTGACATTGGCCCATCAACGTGGACGATACGAGAACGTGATAGAAGTCGAGTTCCCAGGCAAGCCAATGCGTAGCCCCAATGGTTTCGTAGCAGATCATCCACCAGCACGGCGCGAATGGCCAAACCTTTCATTCGCTGCAAAAGTGTGACCGCGTCTTGGCTGGTAAGATGGTGCAAGAACAACGAACAAAACACCACGTCGAATGTACCGCCTTGCGTGCCGTGAATGGCATCTTCGTTTTCGAAATTGACCAGCCATTGCGAATTCTGTGGCAGTACTTTGGATGCGTGATCTGTGGCGAATTTGCACGCCGTCTTGCTGATGTCCCAACCGCTGGCGTGAACAGGAATGCCATCTGTTTGGGCATGTTGCACAATTCGGCACAGGACATCGCCTCCGCCAGAGCCAATATCCAAAATACGCAGCGTAGTTCCAGGACAAGCGTAAGGGCGGATGTGTTGCCAAAGCTGTTTTGCTGTCCGACTAAAAAAGTTGATTCGACGCAGACCCTTCAATGCCTGTTGATGCGGCAAGGGATCCAAGTCCGGAGCATCCATCAATTCATCTTGGAGCTTCCGTTGTTTCAGCATGGGACATCCATTTCTGAGCTTCGATCGTGGGCAAACATCAAACAGAAAGTGTTCCCCTGGAAACTGGCGTAGCTGCGAGCGACCGTCCTCAAGTCGTCAACCACATTCCGTTCAGTCCCAATTCTAAATTCCCGCCACTCCACCGACTAGAAGTCGACTGTCGTTCCAATCGACCTTGATGGACTGTAATCGCAGTACACTAACGTCTTTGCCAAATTAATTCTGAATTATCAGGCGGTGGAAGTTTTTGTTACATTAAATTTTTCTTTGTTCGACGACGTTGGCATGTTCTTCGGCCAAA
Source organism: Planctomycetales bacterium (assembly GCA_020426955.1). Classification (GTDB taxonomy): domain Bacteria; phylum Planctomycetota; class Planctomycetia; order Pirellulales; family Pirellulaceae; genus JAGQOZ01. Next base: position 2,102 of record JAGQOZ010000407.1, on the reverse strand, counting down.
TAACGCGAGGTCACCCTATGTTTGATCACATGCAGCCTTCGCCTGTGGCACATCGTTGCATCATTGCCGTTTTCTTACTGTGGATGTCCGGTTGTTCGGACCAACCACGACCGGAGTCACCAGCACCGAACATTGAACCCAATAGCCATTGGCCACAACTACTGGACGGCGGTCCGGATTTAGATGAAACACAAGTCCAATGGTTCGACATTCGTAAGCAACTGGGGCCTCGGATTGTAACGCTGCATCCATTTGGAGAAATGGTGGTACTGACAACCAACAGTGAAACCATTTTGTACCATCTGCCGTCAGGAAAACGCTGGCAGTCGTGGTTCTTACCATCCACTGCCGTCCAGTTTAGTGGCGACGGTACCAAGCTGCTAACGCGAAGAAAGATGGACTTCGCGATTTGGAACTTAACTCCCTTCCAAGAAGTCTGTCACTTTCCAGCAAAAAGACAGACGCTTCCGCATAATGCCGACGAAGCACGCGAAACGGCAGCTCGAAGCGGTCAACCAGTTGCAGCCATCAACTACGACGGAAGCCGAATCGTCATTTTCAACGATCGACAGCTTTTCGCGCCAGAACATCCAACCGGATTGTTGATCTTTTCCGATCAAGGAGAATTGCAGCGGACCATTTCGTTGCCACCGGATACCGAAGTCAGATCACTTCGATTCGTGGGCAAAGATAATCTGTTAATGAGTGAACTGGTGAATCGAACCAGCGAAGACCATCGACATGTCATCTGGGATATTGCAACTGGGCGTGCCACGGTCGAGTTTCCCGGCGACAAGTCAGTTCGAATATGCGACAACGGCAAGTTGGTATTGTCAGCGGAGCTGAGCGTTTGGTCGCCAAGTACTATGCGATACCCGGCTGTCATCCAGGTTCGAGAAACAAGCAGCGGAAAACTAAAGCAGACCGTGCACGCCGGTGCCCCGATCCGTGACATTACATTCAACCCGGATGGCACTCGCATTTGGGCCTCGCTTCAGGACCGGCTGGTCGAATGGGACTTGAGCAGCGGCCAGATTGTATTTCAAGTATCTCAGCAAGAACATCCGTTTGCGACAGTCGATTATAGTCCGGACGGCAAACGCAGATTCGCCACCATCGAATTTCCGAACGGGCTGGACGAAGACGTCGATCATTTGCTTCGTGGCTGGGACGTCTCGACCGGCAAGAAGTTGGCGATTTCCGATTTTGCGTTTGGCAGTTTCGACGGCATGGAAGAGCTGTTCTTCTATCAACAAGGAGAATACTTCATTGATCTGAATGCACCATTCGCCGTGCGCAGCGTCACTTCCGGAGCTGTCCTCCAAGAGGCAATCACATACCACCAGTCACAACGCCAGATCCCGGTCAGGAGGCACCCTTGGGACGTTCCGGATTGGGCGTTTCAGCTAGAATCTTTCGGGCACGGTCAGCATGATTTGGTGGTGTCCCAAGACGGAGAACGAGCTGTCATTAAAGTACAATTCGGTCTTCAAACGCCTCAAACCCGAGTGATCGTGGTGGACACGGCACGTCCTGATGAACCACAGATCCTGCAGGAATATTCGTCCATGGTGGCCATTCGTCCTGATCATCGTCGGTTTGTCACTGCCACTATCGATGCACTGATAGAACGTGATACCGATGCACCGGAAGTGCAAACCGAATTGATGAAGTTGCCAGGCCGAGCGTTATTTGCCAACTACAATTCGGACGGATCGAAGTTGATTGTCGGAGGAACGTCGAGTCGCTTGCCGTATCAATATTGGTTGAACGAAGATGACGCGGGTTGGGCGGCGGTCGTGGATGTTGCCACACAGCAAATCGTTTCGCTGGTCGGTCATCAGGCACCTGTAACCACTGGAGAATTCGCACCGGACGACTCCAGGTCTGCGACGGGGTCCGTTGATCGAACCATTCGACTATGGGGCAACTCGGGCGAATCGATCTACGTCTTTCAAGGACATAGGGGTGCTATCAACAAGATTGCGTTCGATCCGATGGGAACGCGAATTCTAAGTGCCGCCAATGATGGTTTGGCGTCCTGGAGTATGGCTGGTGTGGTCGATCCTGACATTGAACCAGCTCGCTTTGTAGAGAATTTC
>JAGQOZ010000406.1 GCA_020426955.1 Planctomycetales bacterium | reverse complement strand
CGGTCGACATGACGGTGGGCAGTACCATCACGTATACCGTTACCGCAGACGTTCTACCTTCGGCTCGTACCAGTGTCACCAACACCGCCACCGTGTCAGCGCCCAACGGGACAGTGGAGTTGAACGACACGAATAACACTGCCACCGATATTGACACCGTTAACAGTCCCGTCGATCTACAGATCACTAAGACCGATAACGTGACGAACGTGGTTTCGGGCGAAACGTTGACCTATCAAATTGTGGTGACCAACAACGGGCCCAGCAGCGTGACGGGCGCTGTCATTTCTGATGCGTTCCCCGCCGAATTGACCAACGTTTCGTACACCAGTACCACCACTGGTACCGTGGCGGGCAACACGTCCAGCGGCACTGGCAACATTCTGGATACCGTCGATATGACGGTTGGTAGTTCCATCACCTACACTGTCACCGGTACGGTCACCTCCAGTGCACAAGGAGATGTGACAAACACCGCCACGGTCGATCCTCCGAATGATACCACCGAAACCAATGTGGACAACAATTCGGCTACGGATGTGGATACCATTGTCAATCAAATCGATTTGGAAATCGTGAAGTCGAATTCGACGGACACCGTGCAGGCTGGCGGACAGGTTAACTACCAGATTGTGGTCACCAACAACGGACCCAGCGACGCCTTTAACGCTCAGATTGATGATGCGTTCCCTGCAAATCTGACCAACGTTTCGTACACCAGTACCACCACCGGTACGGTCAGCGGGAACACGGCGTCAGGCACGGGAAATATTTCTGACACCGTGAACATGGCGGTAGGCAGCACCATCACCTATGCCGTTACCGCTACGGTGGTGGACGGCGCTACGGGCACAATCGAAAACACGGCGACGGTGACACCATCGTCCGCCAATATCGAGACCGATCCGAACAACAATACTTCCAGCGAAACGGACACCATCCCGGAAATCTTTGACTTGGCCATCGTCAAGACAAACGGTGTTACCGAAGTGACTCCTGGAGAAACGCTGACGTATCAGATCACGGTCAGTAACGAAGGAACGGCGGCTGTTAGCGGCGCCACGGTGGCCGATTCGTTCCCATCTTCGCTGACCAATGTCACGTTCACCAGCACCACTACGGGCGGCGCTTCGGGCAACACGGCCAGCGGCAGCGGAAACATTTCGGATACCGTCAATCTGCCTGTCGGCAGCACGATTGTTTACAGCGTATCGGGAACGGTTTCCCCGAGTGCCACTGGGCAGATTTCCAATACGGCCACAGTGGCTTCGCCCACAAGCGTGACAGAAACGAATTTGGACAACAATACGTCAACGCACATCGACACGCTGACGCCCGAAGTCGACTTGGTGATCACCAAAACCGACAACGTGACGACGGTCGTGCCGGGTGAAAGTGTGACTTACGACATTGTCGTCCGGAACCAGGGTCCCAGTACCGTCACGGGTGCCACCGTAAGCGACACATTTCCGGCCACGCTAACCAACGTCAGCTTTACCAGTACTGTCACGGGAACCGCATCGGGAAATACCAGTAGCGGTAGCGGAAACATTAGCGATACGGTAACCATGGCGCCGGGCAGTGAAATTCGATACACCGTCACCGCCACGGTAGCGTCTTCGGCAACGGGCACGCTGGTCAACACTGCCACCGTAACGGCTCCCAATGGCGTTACGGAAACGAATTCGGCCAATAATAGTTCGACTGATACCGATACGCTCACGCCTCAAGTGGACTTGCGAATCACCAAGACAGACAACAAGACAAACGTTTCGCCCGGCGACACTTCGACCTATACCATCGTCGTGACTAACAACGGTCCCAGTGACGCTCCGGGCACCACTATTCAAGATACTTTTCCGGCTGACTTGACCAATGTCTCGTACACCAGCACGGCGTCTGGTGGAGCCACTGGCAATTCCAGTGGTAGTGGTAGCCTGAATGAAACAGTCAGCATGCCCAGCGGCAGCTCGATTACGTATACGGTCACGACCGCCGTTGCAGACGATCCAGATAACGATCAGATTTCGAACACCGCTACCGTGACGGCTGGTTCTACGGTCACCGAAACGAATACCAGTAACAATACGGCAACCGATGTCGATACGATTGACCTGGCGTTGGCGTCTATCACCGGTAAGGTGTACTTAGATAACAATCAGAACGGAACCTTCGATAGCGGTGATGATCCAATTTCCGGCGTCGAAGTGATCCTGGAACAAAACGGAGCGGAAGTGGATCGAGTGCTCACGGACGCGAATGGTGACTATCTATTCGACCAACTACAGCCGGGCACCTACACTGTGAGCGAGGTGCAGCCGACTGCTTTCCTAGATGGCGAAGAAGAAGTCACCGGTTCGATCGGAGCAATCGCCGCCGACGATGTGTTCAACGTCGAGCTGCAAGCCGGCGAGAACGCAACGGGACTGAATTTTGGCGAGAGTACTCGGCGGATCTCAAAGCGCGATCTGTTGGCATCGAGCTTCGCCAGCTAGGATCGGCCTGCCGGTAGCTCGCAGCCGCTCGCCGCCATCGCCGCGTGCGACTAAGGTTCGATACATTTGTGCTCATAATGAGTGGGCCTCCTTTTCAGGCCAAGCACGTGGATGAATGGAAGAAAAAAATCCTCCACGTGCAGGCTGATTCGTGGGTTTAGCGACGTTTCCGACGAACAAGCGAACCGCATCCAATCAGCCCCATAAGGCCCAGCAGTCCGCCAGTCGGTTCGGGCACCACCGTCACGAAGAAGTTTTGGCGAGAGGGCCCCGTTACCGCGAAGAAGTCGACTTGTGCATCAATCGATTTCTTGTTCTCTCCCAAAATCATTTGGATGGCATCCACGTCGGCCGGAGACACTGGGCCGCTTAACGAACTGAAGTCTAGCGAACCGTAAACCGTGGCCGTCCCGTCGGTGATCGGAAAAGGAATCGCACCCTCCGAATACCCAGCAATGCCGTCTTTGAATAGACGTACTTTGACCACTTCGCCTGCACCGGTGGCGTCAATCCCCAACATCATCAGGAACGCTGAATTCGTCCCGCCCATGGTCAGATCAACTCCGCCTAAGCCCATGCTGGGTGTCGGATCAGCCGTGCCGTCAATTCCGTCCCAAGTGATGATGCCTGTGCCCATTACGCCCGATGTCGTGTCGTACTGCAAAACCTCTTTCCCAAACGCATTGACTCGCAGCTCAATTTCCCCCAGTCCGTCCATCGGTTTGACATAGAGATCTCGTTCCACACCCAACACGTCCGACGATGGTGCGTTCAAGGACGATGTGGCCACAGGAATCGAAGGTGACGCCTTACTGCTTTGAGAATTTCGGAACGTATCGATAATCAGATTGGGATTCGCCGTGGCAATCACGCCACTAACTTCGGCCGCAAACGAATTGGCACCCAACGTAAACGGTGACCGTTCGACAAAATATTGCTGACCAAAAGTGAGCCCATCAAAAGAATAAACGCCTGAAGCATCCGTGAGCATGCTGGTTACCAACGCATCGGATGCGTTGAAGATTCCATCCCCGTCGTCCACAAACAGCTTGATATCAATCCCAGACAATTCTTCGCCTGGATTGAGCAGCGAATCAGAATTCGCATCAGCATACACCACACCATTGATCGCAGGCACAGTGGCCTGCGCAACAGCGCACAGGGACGATAGGACGACCACCAGGGCCATCCCAATTAATTTCCGGGTCATTAGACTCGCTCCGTTGTCAAAAAATCACAGTAGGCAACATCAAAGTAAAGTGACAAACGAACGCTTCGAGTCCATTCGGTGGCGTTGCACACAGCCCCTCTAAGCTGCGTGCATCAGGCATCCATCCTTTCGTTCTGTCCAACAAAAAATGCTAGGCTGTCCTCGCCCAACTCGGGTCACTGACAAACAATCAGTTCCAAGTGCGCGAAAACGGCCTAGCATTTCCCATTGAGTTTCGAGTTGTTGTCCAGGTCATTAGCATTCCGCCTTTTTGGTGAAACCGTAAAAATACGCACTCTGCCGCATTTATGCAGGCTAAGACGTTAGTTTAACCGGAAAAAACGTCTCGTCAACTATTTTGCGTGATCCATTTCTTCTGTTCATTCCTCCTGACCGACGGCAGTTCACCTTTTTTGACATGCCGGCCGAAAATAGCCGTAGAATTCGACTATGAAGCCGTGCATTTTCGGTCCAAATGAGTGTATCCGCCGTCCACATAAACGATTTGTCCGGTCGTATGCAGCGAACGTTGCGACGCCAGAAAGACGACCATGTCTGCCAGTTCTTGGGCCGTGGTAAAGCGGTGTTCAAGCGGAACGAGTTGTTCGATGGCTTTTCGAGTCGCTTCGGGATTGGGGAGCGAACCGAGCCAATTTGCGTACAGCGGCGTCCAGACTTCGGCCGGAATCACCGAATTGACTCGGATGCCAAACGGTGCCAAGTCGACCGCCCATTCGCGAGTCAATCCGTTAATGGCTCCCTTGGATGCTGCGTAGCCCGACGTGTTGCCTTGTCCGGTCACTGCCACTTTGGAGCCGATGTTGACGACGGCACCTCGAGATTTCTTCAGCGCGTCCAATCCGTGATGCACCATGGCGTAGACATGCAGTAAGTTTCGTTGCAACGACGCGTTGAACGCATCTAGTCCCGATTCCAAGCCAACGCCATCATTGACCCCGGCGTTGTTGACAATCACATCAATCTGGCCGAATTTTTTAAGTGTATAGTCGACCACTCGCTGCGCAGTTTCCGGTTCGCACAAGTCGCCTTGCATGAAAAGACACTGTTGTCCTTCAGCGGCGAATTCGGCTTGCATGGCTTCGCCTTCCGCCGTACTGCGATTCACGTTGACTACTTTGGCACCTTCGGCCATGAAGGTACGGACGATGGCTTCGCCAATACCTTTGGAACCACCCGTGACAATGACAATTCGATCTTGAAGTCCTAGGTTCATTGCTACCTTTCTGCTGCTCGTAATCAACGAAGGAAAGGTCGCCATGATACCGCATTCTGGATCAATTCGAATCAGGGCACCAAGTTAGCAGCTTTTGAGTTACGGCTCGCCTACTTTTCGAAGAATGCTTAGTTGTCCAGCAGGTAGAGTCGCCGCATTCGCTGGAGGACGGAATCCGGAGTATTGAGGGGTTCCTTGACGCTTAATCGATGCGCCGCAGCGTGTTGTTGTTCGATTAGTTCGATCGCTTCGCTGGTGAATTCACATTGCTGAAATTCGACTTCACATTCCATCTGTAAAATGCGTCGCATCAGATCTGGTTCCACCGTTTGCTTATCGACATGGAACGTGCAATTGTCTTCGCGACTGGCAATCGAATTCACTAGGTCGGGCGACAGGTGCCGGACATCCAGTTCCATCACTGGGCACTGAGGCGTTGCGATGCGAGTGACACCGAAATCGGTCAGGCCCGTATCCCGCAGATCCAGCTCCATCACGGCGGGAGTTTGACGAATGAATTCGGCTTGCTGGTCGTTCAGTGGGACACCTCGCACACCAAGCCGAAACAGAGTCTTCATCGACGAAAGATGTTGCAGATAGTCCGCGTTCAAGGGAGTTTCATTCAAGTCCAGCGAACGCAGCGAGCTGCCCTGTAATGCTGTCAACGCGCCGCCCG
>JAGQOZ010000405.1 GCA_020426955.1 Planctomycetales bacterium | reverse complement strand
CTTTCGGGCGAACAAATTGCGAGTCGTTTCATAGTTGGACGCAAATTCTCGGCGCCCATTCGAATTTCACTTATTCGTTCCAAATCTCGACGGTTCGTCCCGCTGTTCAGCACAAACTTCGCACGTTACATTGCTGAAACAGTCAAGCAGATTTCTTGAAGACGTCTCAAAGGAGTACTCATGTCGACTCCCCTTGGCAAGTTGACGCTGGCCGAACTACGCCACTTGGTAGAAGTGAACGAAGTGGACACCGTCATTGCTACGTTTCCGGATTGCTACGGCCGGTTAGTCGGCAAACGTTTTGACGCGAACTTCTTTGTGGACGAAGTGGCTCAACACGGAACTCATGCCTGCAATTACCTTCTGACGGTTGATATGGAGATGGAGCCGGTTGCCGGCTACGCATTTTCCAACTGGGAAAGCGGTTACGGCGACTTTCACTTGGTGCCGGATCAGGCGACGTTGCGTAAGGCATCTTGGCTGGAAAAATCGGCCATCATCCTGTGCGATCTGCACGCGGACGATCACAGTCGAATTGCTCCGGCGCCCCGAAATCTGCTTCGACACCAAATTGACCGCTTGGCACAACATGGATTGGCGGCCAAGGCTGGTTCGGAAGTGGAATACTTCATTCTGAACGACAGTTATCGCCAGGCCAAAGAAAAGGCGTATCACCATCTGCCGGCTGCCAGTCAATACATTGAAGATTACCACTTGCTACAGGGGACTCGTGAAGAGCCGCTGAACGCCGCCGCTCGCCGCCATCTGGCTCAATCCGGCATCCAAGTAGAATGCACCAAGGGCGAATGGGGCTTGGGTCAGCACGAATTGAATCTCAAATACACGGACGTCTTGGAAATGGCGGACCGACAGTCCTTGTATAAGCAATGCATGAAAGAACTGGCTGATTCGCTGGGAATTTCGGTCACGTTCATGGCCAAGTATCGATCGGACCAAGCGGGGTCCAGCTGCCATATCCATGTCAGTCTGTGGAACCAACAGACCAACGCGTTTGTGGGCGACCAAGATTATGCGGGGCTCGCTTGCAGTGACTTGTTCCGCTGGTTCCTGGGCGGTTGGATGCAAATGGTGCCCGAAGTCATGGTCTTCTACGCACCGACGGTGAATTCGTACAAGCGGTATCAAGCGGGCAGTTGGGCGCCAACTCGGTTGGCCGTGGCGCACGACAATCGCACGGCTGGCTTTCGAGTGGTCGGTTCGGGCAATAGCCTGCGAATTGAGTGTCGCATTCCGGGCGCCGATTGCAATCCGTATCTGACGTATGCCGCCGCGTTGGCCAGCGGTTTGTACGGGATTGAAAACAAGATGGAACCACCGGAGCCATTTGTGGGCGACGCCTATCACGCTCAGCAAGTTCCCTTGGTTCCGTTGTCGCTGTTAGAGGCGACGCAGCGTTTTCAGAACAGCGAGTTTGCGAAGCAAGCGTTTGGCGAAGACGTGCATTCACACTATGTGCATTTCTTTCGCACGGAACAAGCCGCATTTGAAAAAGCCGTCACTGACTGGGAGCGAATTCGATATTTCGAACGAATATGAGCCGTACCTCGCCTTTAATTGGTCTGACCACCTATTCTGTCAACGAAAGCCTCGACTACACCATGCCGGCCAACTATGTGGCAGCGGTGCGTCGAGCTGGTGGGGTGCCGATCTTGTTGCCTCCGGGTGAAATTCACAACGCCGTGATTGTCGGTAAGCTGGACGGTATGGTGCTTAGCGGCGGCGGTGATATTGATCCGTTGATTTACGGCGGAGCGCCCCACCCAGCAGTCTATATGGTGGATCATGAACGAGACCAGATGGAATTAGAACTCGCGCGGATGGTGGTCTATCGCCAACTGCCCACGCTGGCGATTTGCCGAGGCCTGCAGATTCTAAACGTGGCGCTCGGCGGTTCGCTTCATCCGCATTTGCCTGATGTGGTGGGCGAACAAGTGTTGCATCGCGCGCCGCCTCGGTTGCCTACACCGCATGTCGTGAAAGTAGATCCGTCCAGTCTAGTTGGTCGAATCATGGCCACCGTGGAAGTCAGCCCCATGTCTTGGCATCATCAAGCGATTGATCGTTTGGGCGAAGACTTAAACGTGGTAGCTCGCGCGCCCGATGGTGTGATCGAAGCGGTGGAACACGAATCACACCGTTGGCTGGCGGCTGTTCAGTGGCACCCCGAAATTACCGCGCACGAAGACGCCACTCAGCAAAGATTATTCGACGAATTGATTCACGCGACGTTTTGATACCAAATTGGGTTTGTGATTTTTTCGATAACGAAAGCACGCTATGAGACTTTCTGGAAAGACGGCGGTGATTACCGGCGCGGCCAGCGGGATTGGAAAAGAGACATCACTGCTGTTTGCCAGTGAAGGGGCCAACATCTTGGCAGCCGATATGGATGAAGGCAATGGTCAAGCGGTTGTGGAGCAAATTATTTCGCAAGGCGGTCACGCTAAATTCGTGCGCACCAATGTATCCCAGGCCGCGGATTGCGAACGTATGATCGCGGAGGCGGAAAACGCGTTTGGTGCGGTGCACGTGTTGTTCAACAACGCGGGCATCATGCATTCGGACGACGGCGATGCGCAACAAACGTCGGAAGATATCTGGGATTTGACCATGGACGTCAATTTGAAAGGTGTCTTCTTGGGCTGCAAGTTTGGCATTCCGGCCATCCGACGCGCCGGAGGTGGTTCCATCATCAATACGGCGTCGTTTGTGGCAGTGCTGGGCGCCGCGACGCCGCAATTGGCCTATACGGCGTCCAAAGGCGGAGTCCTGGCAATGACTCGAGAATTGGCCGTGATTCACGCTCGAGAAAACATCCGCGTCAATTCGTTGTGTCCCGGTCCGTTGAAAACGGAACTATTGATGAAATTCTTGGACACGGAAGCGAAAAAGCAGAGACGACTGGTACATATCCCGATGGGCCGATTCGGTTTAGCCGAAGAAATGGCCAAAGCGGCGCTGTTCTTGGCGTCGGATGATTCGTCCTACGTGACGGGAGCAGACTTCATGGTGGATGGCGGTATCACTTCGGCCTACGTCACTCCCGAATGACGTTGCGAGGATACGCTCTTTGTTCTGCGTTCAGGTATCGCGCAGAAAGAAAACGACCGCATGTTTGTAGTCCCGCCTTCAGGCGGCAAGAACAAGCTACCAAGTCAACAATCGAGTTGATTCGTGCATTCAGCTGAACCGGCGAACCAGCAAACCTACGAAAAGGAACGAAATGACCTCCAAGAACAGCGGTGTTGTTCGCTATCAAGAAGTAGATTCCGACTACCTGGAAAAGCGAAAGTTACGTAAGAGCGCCGGCTGGGTTTTGCTGTGGGCCATGGGAGTCGGAGCCGTCATTTCCGGCGATTATTTTGGCTGGAACTATGGTCTGACCGCTGGCGGATTTTGGGGCTTGGCCATCGGTGTCTTCGCCATGGCCGTGATGTATGTTTGCATGGTTTTTTCCATTGCTGAACTGTCCGCCGCCCTGCCCCACGCCGGCGGCTTCTATTCGTTCGTTCGCAACGCCATGGGACCCACGGCCGGTTTTATCTGCGGTTTGACCGATACGGTGGAATATGTTGTCACACCTGCCGTGATTGTGATTGGTATCAGCGACTATGTGAATCAATTGATTTTCGCCCACGGCGAAGCCCCTATCTACATGCAGTATGTTTGGTGGTTGGCGGCGTACGGTTTGTTTGTGTATATCAATATGCGAGGCGTAGAACTGACGCTCAGATTTGTGCTGATGATCACTGCTGTGGCCGCTGCCGTATTGATTGTGTTTTACATTGGAGTCATTTCCAGCGGCGCGTTCCAATGGAAATTGCTGTTCAACGTCCCTCCCGAGCCAGGGTACAGTGCTACATTCTTGCCGAAGGGTTGGGCCGGCGTCTTTGCGGCGCTGCCTTCGGCCATTTGGTTTTATCTGGCCATCGAACAGTTGCCCTTGGCTGCTGAAGAGTCTCATGACGCCGTAAAAGATATGCCCAAAGCTCTGATTCTGAGCATTCTCACGTTGTTGACCCTTTCGCTGTTCACGTTGGTGTTGAATTCGGGCGTAGGAGGCGGAGCGGTTGTGGTGGGCAAATCAGAATCACCCCTGAACGATGGCTTTCGCGCTGTATGGGGCAATGGCTGGATGACTCGGCTCATGACGTTTGCCGCACTGGCCGGTTTGATTGCCAGTTTTCATTCGGTGATCTATGCGTATGGCCGAGTCTTATTTTCGTTGTCTCGAGCAGGCTATTTTCCGCGTTGGATCTCTGTCTGTAATCGACACAATTCGCCTCAAACGGCGCTGATCTTAGGAGCTGTTGTGGGATTAGTGTGTGCCACATTGTTGGCATTGTTTGAAGACATGCAAGTGGGTCAGGCACTATTGAGCATGGCGGTTTTTGGCGCAGTGATTTCCTACGCCTTGGTGATGGCCAGTTTTGTTTTGCTTCGAATTCGACGTCCTGAATTGGATCGACCGTACGTCAGTCCGCTGGGCATCCCCGGAGCCATCTTGGGCGGCCTGCTTTCGATTGTGGCGATGGTCGCCTGTTTTGCGAATGAAGCGAATCGTCCGGGACTCTACGGAACACTGCTCTTCCTGGCCTGCGGTTTGGCTTATTACTTTGCCTACAGTCGACATCGACTTGTGGCCCAAGCCCCCGAAGAAAGTATTGCGCTAAAACGGAATTAGCCGCTGCGGATGTGTCGCCCTGGATTCTGGGTGGAACCACGCTGAAGTGAGTATTGAGCGAGTTCGGAATTAGATCCTTTTCTATTTTGCGCTGGTTCAAAGTGAACTTGCGGGGCCAATTCTGCGATTCCCAGATACGTTTGGCGAAACTATGACAATATTTCTATTCGTAGGCATCGGCCAAACGGACAGAACGGCCGCAATGCAGTTCGGTTTGACTTGGTTACGATGAATGCTGTTGGCCTACTGGTTCCCCAGCGAAATCGGAAACGCTAAGATATCTTCCTTGACGGCGAGTTATGTCATCGCTTCCGGGCCTGTAGCTCAGTCGGTTAGAGCAGGGGACTCATAATCCCTTGGTCGGGGGTTCGAGTCCCTCCGGGCCTACCTTTTGCTTTGTTTTGCCGGCGTTTTTCGATGTTTTCGGGGAAAGTGGGCCAAATGTGGGCACTGAATTCCGCTCGTTTCCGCCAGTTCGTGCAAAGTCTGCCCCACCTTGGATGCTCTTTCGAAATCGTCAGCGGTCACGCTCAGGCAAATGATTGACCGCTAACGTAGGGCTATGTCCTAGCCATGCGGCCGCAACGTGTGCCGGATGCTCTTGTACCACGTCCGTTTCGAAGGATGCTTGCAGGTTTTGCCTAAGCCTTGGTTTCCACGCGGATCGACCGAAGGAAGCCCCAATGCTTTCGGCTTCGGAGAAATGTCCTCAATCAGACTCCACTGCTCATCACTCAAACGATGTGGTACTTGCTCTCCGTTCAAAAACATCGGAAGCCCCGATTTTCCGTAAGCGTCTCCCAGCACCATTGCACCGCGCGTCGCGGACGAGCTTGGTGGCGGTGGGGATTTAGGTGTGCTGGATTTGCGTCAGCCGAGCAATGGTGGAGTGCGGTCGGCGAGGCGGCGAGCTTGGCGTTTTTCTCGTTGGCGA
>JAGQOZ010000404.1 GCA_020426955.1 Planctomycetales bacterium | reverse complement strand
TGGCTCTTCTTAGCGAATGGAACCAAATAGGCGGACTCATGTTATCTGGAATTTCTGTCGTCTGTTTCGCTTCCAGCTACGCGGTGGTGTTGGGCCTAGAGCTGAGTCGATTCTTTTTTCGCGCCACCATTCGCAAAGCGGTATCCATTGGATTTACGGTGGCCGGCTTATTCGCCCATGTGTATTTCTTGACATCGCTGCTGTGGCAAGACGAACCGGTCGCTCGTTGGTACTTCGGTTGCCTCGCCTTGGCGGCCGCTTTGGCGCTGACCTATTTGATCATTGCTTTGCGTTTTGAACGAACCACGGCCGGAATTTTTCTGCTGCCCACAGCACTGGCTCTGATTGCTGCGGCCCACTTGATTCAAATGACGCCCTCTGATGATGCGTCCAATACTCTGCGGTTTTGGGCGTTGGTGCATGGCTATTCGCTGATGTTGGGAACCGCTTTGGTGGTGGTTGGATTTGTCTCCGCCGTCATGTATCTGATTCAAGCGAACCGCCTAAAACGCAAAAAGCCACCCAAGTCCGGCTTTTGGTTGCCCAGTTTGGAATGGTTGGAAAAAACCAACGAACGGTCGTTGCACAGTTCCATTGCGTTGCTAGGCATTGGCTTGGTCTCCGGAATCTTGTTGAATCTGGATTCGCAAGGTGCCATCCCGTGGAGCGATCCGCTGGTCTGGGCTTCGTTGGTTTGGCTGCTATGGCTGTTTGTCGTGCTGGTCTTTCATGCCATCTATAAACCTTCTCGGCAAGGTCGCAAGGTTGCCTATCTGACCGTTGGCAGCTTCTTGTTTTTAGGCGCTGTGGTGGCGGTGTTGTACTTGCTGCCCAACGAACATACTTCGACGGAAACGACAAGAATCTACCAGGCGCCCATCGGCAACGAGATTTCCAGTTCGACGAAAAGGCGAAGCGGATGAAACTACAGTTAGTCGGTTGTAGCCACCACAACGCGGCAGTCGAAATTCGCGAACGGCTGGCTTTCACTAAAGACCAGATTCCACAGGCATTGTCGTTGCTCCGGCAATCGTTTCCCAATGCGGAAGCGGTGCTGCTGTCGACCTGTAACCGAGTCGAATTATATACGGCCGTGGTCGACGGCGATGACGCTCCGTCCGATTCCGATCTAGTACAATTTTTGGCCGCCTTTCACGGTCTGCAAGCCGATGAAATCTCGAACAATCTGTTTACCTTTCGCAAAGAAGACGCGATTCGGCACTTGTTCCGAGTTGCCGCCAGCTTGGACAGCATGGTCACCGGCGAAGCCCAGATTCTGTCTCAAGTCAAAGAAGCGTACCAATTGGCTACCGACGGTGAATACACCGGCCCGTTGACGCACGCCGCGTTTCAAGGTGCCATCCGGGTTGCTCGGCGAGTGGCGAACGAAACGGCGATTCATGAAAAGCGAGTCAGTATTCCCAGCGTGGCGGTGGCCGATTTTGCCAGCCAAATTTTTGAGCGCTTTGACGACAAACAAGTCTTGGTTATCGGTGCGGGCGAAATGGGAGAAGAAACGCTTCGCTACTTACAAGGCGAAGGCGCACAGCATATTACCGTTGTGAATCGCAATGAAGAACGAGGCCAAGCGTTAGCGAACGAATTCAACGGTCGGTTCGCTCCTTGGACACAATTGCACGATCTGTTGGTTGAAGCCGATTTGGTGGTCAGCACCACGGGCAGTACCGAACCGATTGTCACCGCCCAACAATTTGCGGCCATTGAAGCCAAACGCTTTCAACGCACCTTGTTTGTCTTGGACTTGGCGGTGCCACGCGACTTTGATCCATTGATTGGCGAACAATTAGGCGTCTATCTCTATTCCGTGGACGATTTGCAAAAAACGTGTGAACAGAATCGACGGAAGCGAGAAAAAGAGTGGCCGAAGGCAGAAAAGGTGATCGAACAAGAGACCGCTCGGTTCATGGCTGATTGGAATCGCCGAGTAACCGCGCCGGCGATTCGTCAATTGAAGGAAAATGCCGATCGAATCAAAGCGGATGAACTTCAAAGGCTGTTGAACAAACTCAGCCTTTCCGATCCGAACGCAGTGAACGAATTGGAACGCTCGTTCGACCGCTTAGTCAACAAACTGCTGCACCCGCCCCTGGAATCACTCCGCGACGACGCCGAAGCCGGACAACCGCACGGCCTACTTCCCGCACTGAAGCGTCTGTTTCAGCTGAAAGACTAATCGAACCGCGGGCCCGAGCGATTTGCAGGTTCGCTCAATCCGGCCTACATTCTGTTTGTCGCAAGTAGGCCGGACCGGGGAACAATGCCGACGCGGCTGGTCTGCGGTAAAGTGACCGCTATTCAGCCACTTTGGCCTGCAAGACGGCCAAGTTTTCTTCGACGCTATCGGCAACATCGCTGAAAGGCACGATATTTCCATCGTGCATTCCGGCGTCGATTTTGCCAAAGTCTTCCATCAACTGTTCGGCCGCAGCAGTCACGGACGCTTGATCTTCGGTAGACATGCCGGCCTTACCTGCAGCTTCGCCCAAGTGCATAATCATGTGACCGATTTCGTGCATGGCGTCGTGAGCGTTATCGGGATTGCCAGCATCATATGCGGTCTGAATGGCGGTCTTGAGTTCCACCACTTCCGAAACAATATCGCCAAAACTCATTTCTGCGTGCGAATCGCCACCACCTTCGCTACTGTGGTCATGATCTGCCGTTTCCGTCTCGGTACCGTTTTGGCAACCGGCCACGCCCAACATCAGCAGCAACGCAAACAAACCAACCACCCAACTTGTAAACTTCATGATTGCTCCTTAAATGCAAATTGCGGAAGCCAGACTCCTGGCTCCTGAATGATCGTACGTACTCGTTGCCAGGTATTCTATCTGCTTCCACGGTTGACCATCAGGGGCGGAAGTAATCCAAGTTTTTTTATTGAATCACAACAAAAAATGTAGCCATAAAGAAACGAGAAGAAGGCACACATGCAACTTAATCAAGTAACGGGCTGCCTATTGGGTTTGGCAGTGGGCGACTCGGTAGGCAGTCATTTTGAAGGCCAAGAACCTCATTGGGTGCGCCGCCGGTATGCAGATGCGCAGGCGTTCATCGAATCTCCGCCGCCACCGCCTTGGCACTATACGGACGATACGCAGATGATGATCGGCGTGACACAAGCGTTGATTCAAGACGGTCAAATCGAATCGGCAACGGCCCATTCGGACGCATCGGACTTGTACGTCACATTGTCCAAGTGAACGGCAGCGAGTCTTACCAGAACGGCACCAAACGGTGTTTTCGGCGAACGCTGACGCCCGAACACTACCTATTCTTGGGCGTTATCGCCTTCGGTGTCGTTGTCGGAATTCGAATCTGGCTGATTTTCGTCGTTATCGTTTTCGGTTTGACGTGTCAGCGAATCGATGATGGCGGTTTGGGACATGCCACGAATCTGTGAACCCGAATGTTCTGCATACTGTCGTAGTAAGGGCAGTGCGGATTGGGCTTCCTGCGGAAACGCCTTCACAAATTGAATGATGGCGTCGAAGACTTCCGGAGCAATCGATGTATTTTCCGTTTTGTCGGCAAGATGTTGCTCTAGGATTTTCACTGCCAACGGAATTCCTTCCACAGCGCGAGGATGTTTCGAATTGGCGAGACAATAAAATGCAATTCTAATTGCGATTACATCGTTGGAAGTGAGGTAGTTGGACAAGCGATCCAGCTGGCAATCAACCAGCACTTCGGAGTCTGGCTTTAGGGCGACAAGGCGATGGCTGAGTGAACCATTCTCCGCCATCGGATCTTTCGCAAGTTTCTCTTCGATCCATTTCACAAGTATCTGTTTTGATTTCGACGTTGTAGCGGGTAGCTGTGACACGATGCATACGCGAAACATTTGAACCCTTGGCGTATCTTCCTGGTGTTGGTCCACAATTCTCAGGATCTTTTCAAGACGCTTTTCGAATACTTGTTCGAAAGACGGGTCCTTCACGCCATAACTAGGGCTCATTATTTTGTCAATCAACAACAAGCTATTTTCGTTTCCCACGGCAAATTCATTCACAATCGCATCAGCCAGAACCTCCATGTCAATGGCAGACACCAATTCCCGGAACTCCTTGATGCGCCCAAACGTGTTTGAGTTCAAGCGAGCGATTTCGAAAATCGCCTCGCACGTAGTCTCGCTGTTCTGCTTTGTCGACAGTGCAGTGATTGCCGTTAATGCTTCGGCAAGTTTTTCCGGACTACGTTCTTTCTTGAGTACCGACAGCCATTCGTTGTACGTTTTGTTGTTGTATGTTGGTGCTCGAGCGAACAGGGCTTTTACCTCATCCTCCGGGCCGATTGATTGAAATAACTTCATCCAGGCAGACCCATAGCGTTCATTCGAACTGGACATATACGTACGAATGAAAGGTAGTGCGTCATTCGGTGCCTGTTTTGCCAGCAATTCCGTCATGCGATATATGCAATAGTCGCCGTCTTCGTCTTCCACCTTGGGTGATGTCTCAAGCACTCGCAACAAGGCCGGAACGCTACGATTGCCAAGTTGCTCGAGAATCTGGAACTCTAGCACATTACTCAGGTTTTTCGTCTCGAAGCGATTTCTTAGTGAACGCACTAACGTGTCCAGCAGCACTTTAGAATCGGGCGACAACTCGGCTAGGCGTCTGGCCAATGTGATTTGCTCCTGCGACAGCACTCCATCTGATCGCCAAGGTCGCTGAATCAGATCTTCATAAATCGCCACCATCTGCAGTATCGTCAATGGGTCAAACGTCAATCGTTCCGAAATCCGATACAAACAGTGAATGGCGCGGTCCCGTGTCTCGTCCGCATCGGTTTGGCGCACTAGCGACGGCAGGATATTCGGTAAGGCGGACATGAATTCGCGAGCGAGTTCCTTTTCATTCCAAATGGCGTCGTTGAGAACGCTTGCTAGAAGATGCGGAGGACTACCTTGACGAGCCTCGTCTTCCAGAAACGGCACCAACACCTTGGGATCGACCGATCGCAACGCGGGTATGCAACTAACCGCATTCGTTTCTTTTGATAACGCAAAACAAGCTTTGCAAACCGTCTGACTATCTTCGCGAGTTGCCAGAGTGCCGATCGCTTCCAGGGCAGCGGTTAATCGTTCGGGACTGCGTTCCACCTTGATGACGTTCAGCCAATCGGCCAAAGTCTTGCCATCGTAAAGTCGCATATCAGCATCATGAGCCGCCAATGGATTGGAAGTCGCTCGCGGAGCCGTATTCCCCGCTAATTGCAAGTCAGACTTCCGCATGATCTTGACAATTTCCGTTGCTCCTCGAGTCAAGGTGATTTGATTCGACTGCAGCGAAACTTGGCTGGATGCGTTCTTTAATTGAAGGTCATATTCGCCGGAACGAAGCGTGATCGAATCATTCGTTTCAACATCCAACACGGCCACTTCGCGACCTCCCTGTAAGACTTGGACTTGAATGTTCGGATCGAACGATTCCACCGTGATTTCACCAAAATCGGTCGACAATCGATAGACGAACGGAGCGGCCGCCAGTCCCAAGAACGCCATGGCCAGCGCCACCATTTTTCCAATTCCTCGGCCGTTGCCACTTTGTTTTGCTTGTGTGCGAACCGACGCTTCCACGCTGATTGGACGAGGCGGACGTTGGGAACGACTTAAACATTCTGCCACGGTGTGGGCATCGGTAGG
>JAGQOZ010000403.1 GCA_020426955.1 Planctomycetales bacterium | reverse complement strand
GGAAACCAATTCCCCAGGCTGCGTCGGCATGCGTACCAGAAGGATAACTGCCGTCCAGATTGGGATTCGCCAGGCTAAATGGAGCAATGCTCAGCAGTGCCCAATTGAATGTCGGAGCAAAGCCCACCGACCATCCGTTTGTAAAGCTTCGAGCCACCGTGGGACTGAATTGCATTAACTGAAACTGAGAATAAATGCCGCCAAATCCCCAGCCGCCTTGCGCTGGTTGCGGAGAAAGAATCGGGTTGGCGGACGTGGCAGGGAGGTCAACACCAAAGCCTCCAATGGCGACGCCTCCCAGCCCAATGGCCCACGGAGAATCAGGTCGCTTGTGGACTAGTGCAATACTGGGAATGGGCGAAATATCCGAATCCGATTTTGTGGAACCCGCTAAATTCGTCGCTGGAAAATTAGGGCCAAATGCGTTCGCGTCAATTTCTGAACTCAGCTGCGTGTCCGACGCAAAGCCCATGAACCCAAACGAAACTTCGGAATAGCGCAAACCACAGATGGACGCTGGATTGTGATGAACCGCGCCAATGGCATCCAGCGGCAACCCCGTTCCCGCACCACCCATGGACTGGTTCACTGGTCCGATGGCGTCCAGCACGTGTCCTGTCTGCGCCGTCGCCAGAACGCTAACACTATGTAGCAATAACCATCCAATGATTGTTTGACGAAGGTGACTCATCCGTGGTCCCATGGCATCTGTTAGAAGGCGAACGTTTTTTGTTAAAAGGTAACGGACATGCCGTCCATGGCGAGTTCCAGAATAGTGGCGAATCCGCCAATTTCTGTTTCGGGTACCATTTCGGCAACCGGCGGAAGTTCAGGACTGCCAACACTGCACGTCCGATGACATACGGAACATAAGATAATCCGACCGCCCTGTTCCAGGTATTGCGAAATCAATTCTCGCAGCGGCAAGAATCCTTGGATTTGAGTTCCATCGGCACTGCCTTGGTAACCCCAAACTGCTCCGTCGCTGGTCAAAAAGACAACGGCGTTGTGTCCCATGGCAATGGCGGACATACCACACGAAAAAGCCATGGTCGCAGCTTTGCCACCATCGGATTTGCCGACAGTTAGAATGACCACTACGTTCTTCAGATCTTCAGACATGATCATTCTCGTTTATTACTTCTTGCTGCCCAGACAGATGATCGCGTGCGATTTTTCGTCCGCTTCATCAAACTGTTCGATCGTATGTCCCATGCGTCTGGCCCAGGCTTCTAAGTCAGGCTTAAAGGCCAAGTCAGTGGCGGTGACTTCAATCGTTTGGCCAGCCTCCAAGGTTCGAGCCGCTTTGGTCAGTTCCACAATGGGCATCGGGCAGTTCATGCCTTCGCAATTCAATTGAAAGTGGGTCATGAGGTGACTCGCTATTCCCTGATCATGCGGTCAAATTCGAAATACACATACCCAGTCATCGAATCTGGTAGCTGTAGTCCGCTAGCAAAAAAACAGCAGGTCGCCAAGTTTGACTCGCCGCGAAAAGAATAGAACGAGTTTACCGAATGATCCGACTGATTCGAATAAGCAGGAGCAATATGGAAGCAAGTAACAACATGGGCCGGCGGTTTGGACGTGTTCGTTTGGCTCGAGCAGTTCTGCGGGGACGAAGGTATGTCGTTCGACCGACCAGAACGGATGACTGCCCGTTGTACCGATCGGTTCGTCCAAACCTTCGACAAAAAGATCGATCACCTCGGCCGAAGAATGCACAAACTTGCCCGTGACCACTCGATACCGTTCGCTCGGCTTCGGAGTGATCGCCGGACACGCTTCCACCGACAACACCGTCGCGTCACCAACCGCGCCCATTTCGGACAAGTTCAGCGAGATCCAAAGACGACTGACATCCAACGTGCAAGTTGCATGAATGTAGAAGTTACGCCAGAACCAAAGCGTCCGAGAAACCCAACGGTTGCAATCAACCGGGGCTAATCTGCTGTTCGCCCGTCAGGTGAAAGCCCATCGCTTTGGCTCGATCCGCCAACGCAGCTCGGCCGCTGTGCTTGCCTCGGGGCCGAATGATGGTACATTTTCATTTTCCGGCACAGTCTGGACGACTACGCCTCAATCATCTGTGAGTGTAGATACCAAAGTCCGTTGTAACATATCTCGCTATCATAGTGATATGGAACAGGCCTTCACACTCGTTCGCTTCGATCAGATGGGATGTGTCGTCGTTGCGGGACCGAATCAATGAGCACTTTCAATTCACGCATCAGTTTCATCGTTTCTTGTGCAATTCTTGCGTCTCCAATGCTTGGGTCGGCGCAAATGGAATCAATGACGTATTCCGCGTTTGAACACGTTGTGAAAATGCACGCGAAAACGATTCAGGTTTCTCGACAGCAACGACGCGACATAGACGAATTAAATGTCACGTTGATTCGGCAACTGCAAGCGTTGTCCGACACTCTACCGGAAGAAGGCACAGGCGGAGGTTCATTTGTTGATGGAGTTTTTGTTCCGGACGACAAAGCCGCCGCCGAACTTTTTGCCACGTATGTCCAGGCCGAAACGCAGGTTTACCAAGTTGCTTTGGAACAGTTCGAAGAATCGCTTACCGCCAAGCAAATGGTTCGCGTTCGAGAAATCGCGTTGCAGCGAGCATACGACAGCGGCGGTTTGTACGAGGCATTAATGTCAATTTACTTGCAGCCGAAATTGGCCGAATTGCAAGTGACGCCGCTGCAGTTGGCCGACATCAAGGAGATCCTGCAATCGCCGGATCCCGCTAACTGGGAAAAACGGATCCTGGTCGATCAGGAAAGAAACTTGCGGAAACGTCAGTTGACTGAAGATTTGGAATCCCAGGTCTATGCAAAGCTGACCGACCAACAACGTCGTCTGCTAAAAGAACTACTGGGGCCACCTCTGGGTGAAAACGAAGTCGCAGATAATTTTTTCGATATCGATGCCATTTCGACGCGTGGCAATCTCGCAACCGCTCGCAAACAGGCACTGGCGTTGAAGGACGACTGGTTTCGCGTGTTGTTTGATCTGGACGCTCAGGATTTGCTTATTCTTGATTCACAAGTCAAAGGATTGACGGAGATCATCGGTGAATTGAATGACAATCTGGCAAACGCAGATGCTGCGGAAGAGCGAGACGCATTGACTCGAAAGGCTCGCATTGCCATTTGTGATGAAGTGCTTCTGCCACATCAGGCAGAACGCTGGCCTCAGCTTGTATTGCAATTTCGCCTGAAAGAATCCGGATTGGCTCGAGTCCTGGAAAGTTCCGACGTCGATCCGCGAATTCGTGACCTCCGAGTATCTCCGGAATTGATCGAAGAAATCCGCAATCGCACGTCGGAATTAGTAGCCGAAGCGAAGAACGATTTAGAGCAGCTAAAGAAATCGGCGCTTTCACGGTTTCACGAATCTCAGCTGAACAAAAAGCGACTGGCGCTGGACGTTTTGTCGATCGAGCAACAACAGCGGTTTCATGAATTGCTAGGCGAACCCATAAAACCAAGCGACAGATCGGATTAGCTTTTCCGTTATTTCACCACGACGGGCCGTGCACCAGAAAGTTAGGTGCCATGCGCTAAGAGCCAGTGGCAGACCAAATCTTGCTTGCCCAGGTAGTGGCGAGGCGTAACGAGTTCCACGGAAAGGAACTCGTCACCTCGTCCATTACGGGCAGATTTTCACCTCGGCTTGTCCTACGATTGAATGGGCACTCGATTGATGGCGTTCAAAATGGCACGGATCGTGGCTTCTACCGTGTCGGTGGAAACTCCTCGGCCTCTGTATGCTACGCCGTCATGTTCGATCTCCAGCGTGACTTCACCTTGTGCGTCATGCCCCAAGCTGGCGGACCGAACCGCGTAGTCTTTGCAGATCAACTTCATGCCGGTAATTCGTTCGGTAGCCAAGAAGGCCACGTCCACGGGGCCATCTCCGTCCGAAAGCTCTTCCGTGAATTCTTGGTCGCCTTTGCGAAGGGTCAGACGAGCCTGCGGGGTTTGGTCTGTACCGCAGGTAACTTGGAAATTTACCAGTGTCCAATCGTCGTCGTCGCCACCTTGTCGAATCGCCTTTTTCACTAACGCGGCGATGTCCCCGTCGTAAATTTCCTTCTTTTTGTCGGCCAGGACTTTGAATTCTTCAAAGACGTCTTGTAACTGTTCGCCTGTCAGGTGGAAGCCCATCGCTTTGGCTCGATCCGCCAAGGCAGCTCGACCGCTGTGTTTTCCCAGCACCAATTCGGTCTTGTTAAAGCCCACGTCTTCAGGCCGCATGATTTCGTAAGTGGTGCGTTCCTTCAGCATACCGTCTTGATGAATGCCCGCTTCATGTGCGAAGGCATTCCGACCGACAATCGCCTTGTTTCGCTGAACTAACAGTCCGGTGATGCCCGCCACCAAACGGCTAGTGGGAACCAAACGAGTCGAATCCACGCGTGTGTCGGCGTGGTAGTAATCAGATCGAGTGCGCAGAGCCATAACGACTTCTTCCAGCGAACAATTTCCAGCTCGTTCACCAATGCCGTTGATCGTACATTCGATTTGGCCAGCGCCGTTTTCGATGGCCGCCAGACTGTTGGCGACCGCCAATCCCAAGTCGTTATGACAATGGACGCTGATGGTAGCTTTGTCGATATTGGGAACTCGATTCATCAATTCCGCAATCACTTTGCCCATGTGCGCCGGAGTGGCATAGCCCACGGTGTCGGGGATATTGACCGTGGTGGCGCCGGCGCCAATAGCGGCTTCCACCACTTGGCACAGAAAATCGATTTCCGTTCTGGCAGCATCTTCGGGCGAAAATTCGATATCGTCACAATAGCCGACAGCACGTTGCACGCCAGCGATAGCGCGTTCGATGATTTCTTCACGAGTCATCTTGAGTTTGAATTCGCGATGTATCGCACTGGTGGCCAAGAAGACGTGAATCCGAGGTTGATGGGCTTGCTTGAGTGCTTCCCAAGCTCGATCAATATCCTTTTCGTTACACCTGGCCAAGCCGCAGATGGTGGCGCCGGTGATGGCGGAAGAAATTTCGCGGACCGCTTCAAAGTCTCCGGGCGAAGCAATCGGGAAGCCGGCTTCAATGATGTCCACGCCCAGGTCCACCAAGGCGTGAGCAATCTTCAGCTTCTCTTCCAAGTTCATGCTGGCGCCGGGCGATTGTTCTCCGTCGCGTAACGTAGTGTCAAAAATCTTGATGGAACGCTTGTCTGACATATTGAAATTCCTGATTTCGGTCTAACTGCAATTGATACCGTTCGCAGCGGAATTGGATGCTTGTCCACAATACAGGTGATGACAACCGCCGCAAAACCGATCGCGAAACGAATAGAAGTTGGAAACAAATCTCCACGCCGGCCTCGACGCCGGCGCGACTAGCAGCAGGCAGGAACGAGATGACGGTTGCAGCAAGCGTCGTGATTTTCGAGAAAACAGTGTCATGCGAATGATGCGCCTGAACAAAAAGGGAAACAAAAAACCCCGTGGCCAGCTGGAGACCTCGGGGTTGACGATGATTCAAAATGTCTTCGGCAAAACCCCTACGGTTTAGGCAGCAATAGTAGCAGCGGCAGGAGGAATTGCGGTGGCAACATGGAAAATTCGATTCTGATTCGAAAAGGAGGTTCTCCCGACGCAGATGACGATGGCCTGCTTTGCGGTGGAACCGAATAATATCTAACAAGAGTCTAACTTGGTCAA
>JAGQOZ010000402.1 GCA_020426955.1 Planctomycetales bacterium | reverse complement strand
AATATTCGATCACATTTTCCGCCAACTGCTGAGGATTTTTCTCGGCGGACTTCAGTTCCAATTCGGGTGCTTCGGGCGGTTCGTAAGGATCGTCAATGCCAGTGAAATGTTTGATCTGTCCCGCGCGAGCCATCTTGTAGAGTCCTTTAGGATCGCGTGATTCACAGACTTCCAGCGGTGCGTTGACAAAGACTTCAATGAAGTCGTCCGGCTGGCCATTGTTGCAAACCAACTGCCGAACCAGCTGTCGATCTTTTCGATAAGGGCTTACAAAAGCGGTCAGCGTCACCAGACCGGCCGAGCAAAATAGTTCGGCAACGGTGCCAATTCGCCGAATGTTTTCTTCTCGATCCATCGGTCCGAACCCAAGTCCAAACCGGTTCGCAAATTCTTGACCATGTTGCGGGGCCAACATCTGTGGACCCGCGTTCAGCCCGTGTCGAATGTTGTCTCCGTCTAACAGAAACGTTCTGACGTTGCGCTCAAACAACAAGCGATCCACTTGATTGGCAACGGTGCTCTTGCCGCAACCGCTGAGTCCCGTGAACCAAACAACACAGCCAGAATGTTTGGCTAGGGATTCGCGTTCGGCACGAGTGACCGCGTGCTGATGCCACACGACATTGGTTTCATCGGACATTTGATCGGGACCTTTTCTGGAATTGTGTAGAGCTGGGCATTTGCAAAAAACAGAGCGATCACGCTCAAGTCGCCATGCTGGCCAATTGACACAGGTTGGCATTCAACACGGGCTGAGGGCAACTCCAAACCAAGAAGAACAACGCTTCACGACACCATCGTCCCGCCGGATGACCTTCGACAAATCCGGCTCCTTTGGCAGCGGTCAGCGCGGCCTGTGAAAGACGTAGCACTAAGCTATTGGCACGCGTCCGCAGGTCTTGGCTGGAACAAGATTCGATACCGCTGGCAGCCTGCAGGAGGTCGAATTCAAGTTTTTGATATTCTATCGCGAACTGTTGGGCTGGCTCTTGCAAGTCCGTTCGCTTTTCTGCTTCGGTTCGCAAAAAATCCAAGGCCGCTGATGCGACGCCGACCGCTAAGGTCGAAGTTTGCAGACCGCCCGACATCGCACCTCGACTACCTTGCATGACATTCGCAATAGGACCATCGATCACGCGTTCATCCGGAACAAAAACTTGATTCAGACGCACTTGACCCGTTTGACTTCCGGTCAGGGCAACTAGGCGTGGCGGTGGTTCGATCTGAACGCCATTGGATTTTGCGTCGGCGGCCAACAAGACTTCTCGGCCGTCGTCCAACGAAGCGCCCAACACCAGCATATCGGCGGCGGTGGCACCCGTTACCCACGGACTGAAACCGTCCAACAGAAAACCACCTTCCACTTCGGATGCCTGCAGCACAGGTTTTGCCAGATGACGCCGACTGGTTGTCAGATGAGAAATACCAACGGTGGCAAACGTCTTGCCGGACATCAGGTCTGGCAACAGCGTTTCCGCCAACGTTCGATTGGAACTGGCGGCAATCCTCTTACATGCTCCCATTCGCTGAGTGATAACAAATGTGGTTGTCAAACAACTGGCGCTCAGACGCAAGTAGCCTTTGACAATATCCGCTTCTGACCATGCTTGGCCACCAAATTCGGTCGGTAGAAACCATTCGTATACGCCGGCATCTCCGCACATTGCCAGCTGCGCTTCGGGCCATTGGTCGCCTGCATGTTGTGCGTTGGCTGCTAAAGATTCGCACAATTTCCCTAGATTCGCTGATTCCGGTGACGTGATTCGTTCCACCAACTCGCTCGCCTATATCCAAAATCCCAAAAAAATATCTGACGATTTCCCGTATTCAATATAGCCAGATTCGACAGCTGCAACTCCCCTACCGACGGTCGATCCTGAAAAAGTCGAACATCCCGAGCAGATTCCCGATGAATTCTCTGCATTTCGTTTGACTCGCCCCAGCTGCATCTTCGATGAAGACGATGCAGTCCAGGGCACCCGAATTGCGTCAGGGATTAGCGATTGTAGAATTTCTACGTTCCGGCATAGATTTTCGCGGCGTACAGATGGGCGAAACAAAAATTCCGCTTAATGCTGTTTTGCAACCTAAAATACCGAATCCGCCCGGTTGGATTTTTTTGATATTCAGGCGAATCGAACAAGTTTCCTTTGCCAAAAGAAGTTTGGGACCGCACTAGGTGCCAACTTTCGACGCAAAGCGAACCACCGAGAAACAGAACTGAGGATAGTCGAATGACACCTGTCGAAACAATGACTCACGAGTCCACCGCTCAGAATCGAAGAAGCAATATGAATGCTCAAACGCTGTACGACAAATGCATGGCATTGGCCAGCAATCTCTGGTGGTCGTGGAATCCCGAAGTCATCAATCTATTTCGTGATCTGGATCCCATTCGCTGGCGTCAATTGGATCACAATCCCATTGCGTTGCTTCGCGAATTTACGCCCGAACGTTTGGAATCTCGCGCGTCTGAAATGGTGCTTTACAGTCGAATTCACCACGCGTACCGGCAACTGAAGCAGTACCTGAGTTCGCAGCAAACGTGGTCAACCACCAACGCCGGTGTGTTGGGTTCAAAACCGGTTGCCTATTTTTCCGCTGAATTTGGCATTCATGAATCGGTCCCGATTTATTCGGGCGGTTTGGGAGTCCTGTCGGGAGACCACATCAAAAGTGCCAGTGGTCTGGGTGTCCCCTTGGTGGCGGTTGGTTTGTTCTATGATCAGGGCTACTTCAAGCAACGACTGGACGAACACGGCTACCAAGTTGAAGAATACGTTGACACCAAAGTAGAAAACCTGCCGGTGCAACACGCGCTGGACAAAGATGGCAATCCCATCACCATCAAAATTGAAACGCGTACCGGACATCTGTTGGCTCGAGTCTGGTTGATGTCGGTGGGCCGAGTTCGTTTGTACTTGTTGGACTGCGATGTCGAGGGGAACAGCCCGGAAGATCGTTCGCTCACCAGTCGATTGTACGGTGGCGACGAACGGACTCGTATTCGCCAAGAATTGGTCTTGGGCGTAGGTGGTGTTCGAGCCTTATCGGCGTTGGGCATTACGCCGGGCGTCTACCACTTAAACGAAGGTCACAGCGCGTTTGGACCGTTGGAAGTCATTCGAGAACGCATGACCGAAGATGGCATGTCGTTTGACGATGCACTCCGCGAAGTAGCTCGCAACACCGTCTTTACCACGCACACGCCGGTGCCCGCTGGACACGATCGGTTTGGTGCCGAAGCCGTGGAAGAACACTTAGGACCGCTGCGAGACGCGTTGGGAATTTCCTACGAACACTTGATGGGACTCGGGCGAGTGGAACCGCAGAATCCACACGAATCGTTCTGCATGACCGTGTTGGGCTTGAAGCTGTCGCGTCGAGCGAACGCGGTGAGTTCACTGCATGGCCATGTTTCGCGTCGCATGTGGGCGCACTTGTGGCCATGGCGTAGTGAAGAAGAAATCCCAATTGGTCATATCACCAACGGTGTTCATATTCCCAGCTGGCTGGCGTGGCAGATGCAACAATTGTATGACCGCCACTTTCCTGCCGGTTGGGCCAACCGCATGGGCGAACCTGAAGTTTGGCAGAAGCTGTACGCCGTAGATGATGGCGAACTATGGGAAACGCACAACGCGCTGAAGAATTTGTTGACGGCCTTCGTGCGAAGACGCATCAGTCGCCAGTGTCGACGTCGCGGCGAAAGCGATGACGTTGTGGAAACCGCGCGAAACTTGCTGGACCCAGACGTCCTGACCATCGGTTTCGCTCGACGGTTCGCCACTTATAAACGAGCGGATTTGATTATGAGCGACATGGATCGTCTGATTCAGTTGCTGTCCAACGAAGAGCGTCCGTTCCAGTTGATTTTTGCCGGTAAAGCGCATCCGAAGGATGAACCTGGCAAAGAACTGATTCGCCGGATCGCCAACGCTCGGCACGAAAGTGCGTTGTGCAATCGAGTTGTCTTTATCGAAGACTACGACATCAACGTTTGTCGACACTTGATCCAGGGCGTGGACGTGTGGCTCAACAATCCGCGTCGACCTTTGGAAGCGTCCGGCACCAGCGGCCAAAAAGTGGTGCTCAACGGCGGTCTGAATTTTTCGATTCTAGACGGTTGGTGGGCCGAAGCGTTTGATGGCAACAACGGCTTTGCCATCGGCAAGGGAACCGCCCATGTGTCTGACGAAATTGGCGATGCACGTGACGCGGAATCGTTATTCGACGTTTTGGAAAACAAAGTGATTCCGTTGTACTATCAACGCGATATCGACGGGTTGCCTCGGCAATGGATTCGCATGATGAAGCACTCCATTGCGTCATTGGCTTGGCGATTCAGTTCGGATCGAATGGTCATGGACTATGCCCGAAGTTGCTACAAGCCGGCTGCCGGTGGCGTCAGTTGCGACATGAATTTCCGCTAGTCACGCAACCTTGGATTCGATTCCAAGACGAAATATCTGAAAACGAGCTTCGAAAAATAACGAAGCTCGTTTTCTTTTGCGCCACACGTCATCGGTTCGTTACAAACTAGAATCTGGCCGGGCGAGCGATAAAGATTTTCCCCTATTGCGTTGATTGGAGTAATTGTCGATGAGTGCATCAGCAAAGAACGAGCCGAGCGAAGCCACTGGGCAGCCGTTGTCTATGCCCATCGATAATCCGGCCTTTCCCGTGTCGCCAATCACCTTTGGAGCACGTTACGGTTTGACCGTCATCACACAGGCCGAACTCGAATTACTGCAACAGTTGTTACCACTTCCGCTGTCCGCTGTTGGCAACAAGCTGATCATTCAGTTCAACTTCAATACTATCACTTCGCCGATTCAAGTTGACTATCCCAACGTGACGGTGATTGTGCCGGCTGTTTTCGGAGACCAAGCGGGTTTGTATTTCGCGCGAGTCTACGAAGGTAGTGCACAAGCGACGATGCTATCCATCTGGGGACGCGAAATATGGGGCTTTCCCAAGGTCGCGGCGGATGTCGAAGTTATTCGGCACTCATCTAGCGGCACCGCAAGAATGGTTTGTGCAAATGGAATCGCCAAGGCAAATGTGCTCGTCGAATTCACGGATACGCCGGCCTTCGAAAAACCGCAGTCTGATCTATCCGTCTTTTGCCGGAAGATCATTCCTCGCTCAGACGGACAAGGCAACCACATAGACCAGCTGGTGCTCGCTCCTATTTTGAATACGCGCGAACGTCACGTGGCGGCGCGCATCATTCAGTGCGATTTCCAGTTGGACCTGGGTGGCAAACAGCGAACGGTTCCTGTGGACAAAGACGCCACGGCGTTCTGGTACGATCAAGATCCAGGCCTTGTGCTGAATCTGGGACGCGACATTCACGATTACTTGGCAAAGTGACCTGCAAGGCCCATTCGCAATCACACATGCGATTGCCATCTGCCCGTTCCAGCATCCGTAACGAAACCACGGCGCGCACCGGTGTCGCCCGGATGATCTGAATCCATCGAACACCTTGGCATTCTTCTCACACAGACTGCCCGCCCATCTCGTCCCCGCGAAGAAAAAACGTTTGCTTCATTCGCGGCTTTTAACCAAACTTGGGAAGGTCCGTTTGGTTGGCGATGCAATACACTGGATGCGGGTTTCAAAAACGAGCGTTCAACCGGAAAGGGTAGCCCCGGTTGCTTGCAACCGTTGGGTTTACCAGAAGCATTGATGTCGTCATTTGGTGCGGTTGATGCCCCACGCCTGTCGCTCATGTCA
>JAGQOZ010000401.1 GCA_020426955.1 Planctomycetales bacterium | reverse complement strand
AGAATAATGATCAATGCAGCCACCACGTAAATCACGGCCATCAGCGGAACAATTTTCTCGGTGACATTCGCAATTCGCTTGATGCCACCAATAATCACGGCGGCCACCAGCATCGCCATCACAATACCAATGATCGCGCCATCGGCGTTGCCCGATCTGTTAAACATGGTGGCAATCTGGGCTGCTGCCTGATTGGCTTGGAACATGTTGCCACCGCCAAACGACGCGCCGACACAGAGGATGGCAAAGATGATCCCCAATACTTGTCCCAGCGGTCGCAGGCCCAATTCCGCTAGTCCTTTGCGAAGATAATACATCGGGCCACCGTGGACGGTGCCGTCGTGTTCAAGATCACGATACTTGACGCCCAAGGTGCATTCGACAAACTTGGTCGACATTCCCAAGAATCCGCAGACAATCATCCAAAACGTGGCGCCGGGACCACCGGTCGCAATCGCCACGGCGACACCGGCAATATTACCCAGTCCCACAGTTCCTGAAACGGCGGTGGCCAGCGCTTGGAAATGAGATACTTCGCCACTTTCACCTTCGTCGCGAATGGTGTCAACCAAATCCCCTTCCACTTGGTTCACGCCGGGCGTAACCTTTGTCGCTCCTGATTTTTCCACTGCATCGAATTTTCCGCTCACCACTTGAATGGCGAATGGAATCAGCCGCACGTTGATGAACCCAAATACCAATGTGAAGAAAGCGGCACTGGCAACCAGAATCAGTAAGACAATCGGAATGTTACGAGGAACCTGGAAGGCGTCTCGCTGATCCGCAGACAAGGAATCCAGAATTGTCGAACGATATTGTTCCTGTAAATCCGATTTTTCGAACCCGTTGGTGGACGCAGCTTTCTTTGCGTCGCGTTCATTCAGCAGTTGCCGAATGTGGGCCACTTCGGAAGCATCGAGGCCAACGAGCGAAACCGTTTGTTCCTGCACGAGTTCGTCGACGGCGGGAAATTTCGTGCCAACCGGTATGGACGTCAAAACCAAACTTTCCCACCAATCAGCCAGCGGAGTAAATTGGTCATTGATCAGTTCGTCGATACCCTTGGTCGTTTCTTCAGGTACGGCTGGCTGTTCTTGTCCGTACGTCAAATGGACGTTCGAAACGGCAATACTAAGGGCGAATAGTGCGGCGACGGACGGTTTTAGAAGCAACAAAAACTTACGCACGACGGGCACGTCCTTTGAAAACGAGTGAACAGACAGAAATCCGGAAAAATGACTTGCCTGTAAGCTAACGAATCAGGACGAAAGATCAAGTCTTATAGTATTCGAGCATTCGAGCGGTAGACGAGTCTTAGCTGAGCGGTAAGATGACTGCAACAGGCAACGATGACTCACTTCTCGCCGTCCGACGTCTTCATCAGCGAATCAATCCGTTTTACTTGCCCCAGAATTTGGTCCTTGGGAACGGTCCGCCAGGCGTGGATGGTCCCGTCCAGAGTTAGGCCAAATAGAGTTTCACCCTCGGCAGACCAGCCGGTACCGATAAATCCGGTCCGAGGTGGCGAACTCCAAACTTCTCGCCAGTCTTGGCAGTCCCAGACTCGAACAGCATCATAGAATCCGATGGTCGCCAACCGGCTACCATCCGGAGAAAAATCGATCGAACCGCAGGCTCCTCCATTGCTTTGAATCTTTGCTTCTCGTTTTCGTTCGCGGCAATTCCAAATGATCATTTCGCGCGAACTGCCGCCCATGGCCAGCCAGCCATCATCTGGCGAAAACGTGAGGGCTCGAACTTGTGTTCCCAACTCCGGTACCGGAATCTCTTGGTCCAGTGTCAAACCTTCGGCAGAATATCGATAAATACGGACCACCATGTCATCACCGGCAACGGCAACCAACCGTTCTTGGTTGGCAAAGCCGATTTCTTTGGGTGGATAATCAACGGTAATCAGTGTTGGTTCGGTAGGCGATTCCAGCGAACGCATTCGCAAAGCATTACGAGGATTCTTGTTGGTATTCAATATCAGCGAATCAAACTTGCTGAATGCCACATCGCCTCGATCAACTTCGCTTAAAACAACTTCGCCCGACTGCGCATTGATCAAATGCATCGTATTGCCGCGTTCGCGATCAAATTCGTACGAAGCCAGGTATTTACCGTCAGGACTAAAATCGACTCCCCAGACGGTGCCAGTTGATACCTGGACTCGCTTTAGCAACGAACCATCGTTGGAGTTCCACAGAAAAATGTGACTGCTATCTGCCGCCGCCACGATACCGGGAGGCAGGTGAGTGGCGAAGCAGCCAGCCATCTTTGCGGAGACATTCAACGTTTCAAAGGGAGGCTGAATTTCCTTGGCAATCCGTTCTGAAATTGCGGATGTTCTGCCCGGCACCGGCCAGCAAAGTACTCGGTGCAACCGGTCCACCGCCACTAACACTCGGCTTTCATCCACAAAACGCACGTCGGCAGCAGCCGTAGATAACGCAGCAATTTTCTTCACCACGGCGCCATCGTCCCAGCGTTTCAGATAGACGGTGCCGTCAACACATGCCTCGGCCAACAGTTGGCCATCGTGCGATATATCAATATTTCTGGCAAAAGTCGATTCCTGCCACGAACGTTGTAGTTGTCCATCGATGGTGGAGAAAAACTGGACGTCACCTCGTGACGTCGTGGCTACGATTTGCGGCAGTGTTGGATGCCAAGCGATGGCGTCGATAAATTTGGGCAGCGAAATCTGATGACGCAGCTGTAGCGGCGATCGATCATAGATCAGCAATTGGTTCTCTCCGGCCCAAGCAATTTGACTACCATCCGGCGAAAACTCGATACAGTGAGCCGTCAGACTTGGAAAGGTGACCGTTTCCACCCAGCGAACGGAATCTTCGGCCAATTCCCAGATACTTAGCTGATCAGCGGTATCGATGGAGGCGACCCATTTTTCGTCCTGGGAAATGGTTAAATGAGCTGCCCAGGCGTTGGCAACATCAGGAATCTTCAAATGATTCTCAACGGGCAGTTCTTGCAGAATTCGTCCTGTGTTGGCTTCGCCCAAAACCAACATGCGTCGTTCGTCCGCCGAATAGATAACTCGATTTGCTTGCGGAGCGAACACGAGTGCGGAAACGAAGTAACGCGACAAAAAGTGAAATGCGTTTTCCGTAGCAAATTCAGGATCATCGCCCGCCAACAATCCTGGTACGTCAAACAGTGTAAATTGGGTCTCGTGGATTTGACGACTTACAATCGCCAGCTTCTGTTGCGAACCTAGTAGGACTTCGCCTCGGTGGTAGAGCTTGGGCAGAACGGTGCGATTGTCCAGATCCAGGTCTTGCGAAATTCGCTGTAGCAGAAGCCGCTGTTCAAATGCAATGTTCTCCTGCAAATTTCCAGATGCATCCACCAAGAACGGCCGAAGCAACTGATACCCGTCTTCCAAGAGGCCCTGTTCTACGTAACTTGTCGCCACGTTGAACTGCTTGGCCTCGAAGTTTCGCTGTGCTTCCTGCCGAGCGATCTCGGTGTTTTGCAGCGCTGTTTGCGAGACGACCAGTGCTGCGACTAAGCTGCCCAAGACCATGGCCAGCAACAAGAAAAGTGTCCAGTATTGTCCAACGAACTTGCGAAGACTATATATGCGGTTTTCGCGCCGAGCGGTCACGGGCTTGTTTTCTAAATAGCGATCGATATCGTCGCTCAATTCGTAAACCGTGCGATATCGCAAGCGAGCTTCTTTTCGCAACGCCTTTAAGACAATTTCGTCCAAGTCACCTTTCAATTGGGATAATGGGAACGGAATGGTTTGCGCCACATCGGTCTTGGACGGCGCGACGTCTTCTTCTTGTTGGACCGAGGTTTCCACATCGGTTGCCCTGGGATCGGCATCTACAATCATCTTTACGCCGCTGGGTCGACTGGGAGTTTGGTTGCAGATGCGTGCAGCCATTTCCAAGAGATTGGTCGAAGTTGGATACGGATGTTGCCCGGTAATCAACTGAAACAAGACCACGCCTAGCGAATAGACATCCGATTCTACACCAACCGGTTTTCCCAACACTTGTTCCGGACTGGCATAGGCCGGCGTCATGGGCGAATCTCCCATGCGAGTTAACCCCAGCAGCGAAGTGGCGACTGAATCGGCCTTGGCAATACCAAAGTCAACCAGTTTGATGGAGCCGTCCGCCGTTACCAGAATATGGTTGGGCTTGATATCCCGATGCACGATACCTCGGCTATGCGCAAACGCCACCGCTTGGCAAGCCTCCTGGAACAGCTGTAGTCTGGGACGCAGCGCCAGTTGATGTTGATAAGCATAATCTGTGATCGAAAGGCCATGAATCAATTCCATAACCAAGAACGGTCGTCCGTCAGTGGTCGAGCCGCTATCCAAGATTTGACCTACCGACGTGTGGTCCAATTGCTCTAGCAGTTGTCGCTCTAAATCGAACCGGCGGCGAACTGTTTCCGAGTCGGTTAGTTCGTTGCGCAAGATTTTGATAGCCACTTGGTTCGAATCAGCTGTTTGCGTGGCCAGATAGACAACCCCCGTTCCGCCAGCACCAATCACGCTATCCAAACGGTACATGGCTGATTCGGTGGCCAACATATCGCCGATTTGCGATGTCGCGTCTGAGAGTAGGGCTTCGGAATTCGCGGCGAACAAGATAGGATTCTGGTCGGGCTGCAGCGGAGCTTGAAGGCCTTCACCGTCGGCAAACTTCAGGCAATTCAACAACATTTGCAGCACATCAGGATCGACGTCCGCGTTGCGAACAAAATCTTCTCGGTGTGCAGCCGGTTGCTCCATGGCCTGATGGAACAAATCGTTCAGATGGTTCCAATCACCGTTGCTCATCGTCTTGATCCTGCATGCGAGCTAACAGCCAGCAACGAGCGAAGCTCCAGTCTTTTTCGACCGTTGACAAGCAAACTCCCAGCTGACCAGCCACTTGGGGAAAGGACAAGCCGCCAAAAAAATGACGAATGACAATTTCGTGTTGTCGTTCCGAACGCGATTTTAATTCATCCAAGGCTTCATTCAGCGCAATTAGATCTAGATGATTGGTCGATTCTAAATTGTCCACAATCTGATCGATAGGCGAATAATCTCGATCCCCATTCGGCTTGCGCTTTTGAGTAGAACGTTTTCTGGCGTGATCGATCAGCACGTGTCGCATGGTGATGGATACCAGCGAATAAAATGCTCCGCGACTATTGGACGACAACAGCGCGGGATTGCTGAGCATTTTGACGGCCACTTCGTTGACCAAATCGGTTGGATTTAGCGTTTGACTTCGACCTTGATTTCGAAAACAACTTTGTGCCACCGCGTGCAAGTTGCTATAGACTTGACGGAATAGTTCTTCACGAGCTTCCGCGTCGCCTTCCACAATGCGTTTGAGTAAATCGGTGATCGGCTGATTCGAATCGGCTGGTGTTGGATTTTCTGGCATCATGCGATACGCCGTACGAGATGAATATCTGTTAGGCCAAGTTGCGAGTTGTTGGCATTAGTTGATTTGGGAACTGAGCTGGTTCGGGAGTCCGAAGCTCCTGCTGAGTTAGTTTGGGAGATCGAAGCTCCTGCTGAGCCGGTTTGTTTGTTTAACTCGGCAGGAGCC
This sequence comes from Planctomycetales bacterium, assembly GCA_020426955.1. Classification (GTDB taxonomy): domain Bacteria; phylum Planctomycetota; class Planctomycetia; order Pirellulales; family Pirellulaceae; genus JAGQOZ01. The sequence goes on along the minus strand of JAGQOZ010000401.1, from coordinate 155 downwards.
TCGGTCTCCCGGTATTTAGTTTGGGAGTCCGAAGCTCCTGCTGAGTTAGTTTGGGAAATCGAAGCTCCTGCTGAGCCGGTTTGTTTGTTTAACTCGGCGGGAGCCTCGGTCTCCCGGTATTTGGTTTGGGAGATCGAAGCTCCTGCTGAGTTAGT
>JAGQOZ010000400.1 GCA_020426955.1 Planctomycetales bacterium | reverse complement strand
CCGGTCCCACGATGCCGATTCGCTGCATGACTTCCACCACGCCTCGACCTGCATTTTCCATCAGCACCAAGCCGCTAAAGCCCAGCTGTTCGATAGCCACCTGGTCTACTCGCCGCACTTCGTTTCGACTTAGAATCGGCAACGCATTCGATTCAACAGACATTTTCTTGCTCCTTCATCCCAAGCCACCATCCGCCAAAAAGGCAATGCCAAACCCCAGCCGTTTCGGCACCAGCCTCGGACAACCATCGACGAATGATAAACGTCCGTGGATAGCGCCCAAACGGCTGAATTCAAGCAACCATCGCTGGATACAGGCAGCCATGACTAGATGCACATGGCAATTCTGATAGCCCTGCGCCATCCCGTCTCGGATTCGCCGTGCCTTTGTTATACTCGTTGCACTTTCGCTTCGCATAACACATTGCCTTACTTGATGGAAACGAGATGCACGTTTACGCAGTCGACAAATCCGATATCACGCCGCTGAAAATGCCGGACCGCTTTCGGCTCGAGATTCCGTATTTTATGGAAACGGCGGGTAGTCCCGGAGTGCCGAAGTTAGGCGAAGGTGAATATTGGGTTGACCTGCAAAAGGCCCAAACTTGGCTGGACGATATGGTCATTTCCGTGGTTTCGCCCCTTTCGGCCGAAGTCAAAGCAGAAGTCGAATTGAGCGAAGACCACGAACGCTGGCTGGAATGGATGCTGCAACATCAAATCCAACATGTGCGTTTGGTGGCGGAATAATTCGATTCGATGACCGAATTCACAAAGATTCAATTCGGCCACAACGAGCACGTTCGTTCTGCCGAAATCGCGTTGCCTATCAACAATTCACCAAGCATGCTAATTTTGGCGCTGCATGGAACCGGTTCGGACGCCCAGGGGATGGCCGAATTCAGCCAACTCCATGCGACTGCCCGCCAATACAACGCCACGGTCGTCTACCCTAACGGTTTGGGACGGACTCCCATTTCACGCAGCTGGAATGCGGGCGACTGTTGCAGCTACGCCAAGAAGATTGACGCCCATGACGTCGGATTCTTGGATGCGTTGATCGATCGAGTCTTCGCGGAGTTCGACATCGATGCCAACACCCGAGTTTGCGTCACAGGGATGTCGGCTGGAGGCATGATGGCGTATCGGTTTGCGTGTGAATCGGTTCGACAGATCTCGGCGGTCTGTTCCGTTGCCGGTCCGGCCGTACTGCGTCCCTTGGTACCTCGCTATCCAACGCCGGTCCTGCACTTTCACGGCACGGACGACGAATTTACTCCGTACGCAGGCGGAGTGGGTGCGAAGAGTTTGTCTCGAGTTCACTTTCCGTCAGTCGAAGATACCATTGCGGCCTGGGTCGCGGCCAACGGATGTGATCGGCAGCGAACCGAAGAACTTTTGCAGGCGCCCAACGCTGCTTGCACTGTCAAGCGTATTGATGTCCACCGCTATGTTCGAAACGACGAGACCTTTGTCACGTCGTTCATCATGCACGGTGGCGGTCACACTTGGCCCGGCCAACCTTGCACCATGCCGTTCTTGGGCAACGCCTGCGAATGGCTCGACGCCAACCGTTTAATGCTGGATTTTTTTCAACAATGGTAATGATTCGCGGTTGGCTTTGAACAGCCAAATGGAAACACCCGCGAATTCTGTTGCCCATTTCGCCCCCGTCAATCACCGTGAATCGGACCATCTTGATCCAAGACATCCTGAACACTTACTTCGGAGACTCCAACTTGGACGGCCAAGTCAGGATCTTCGCCAGCGATCGCGGGTCCTTCGCCGGGGACGAGCAAGTGCACATCCCAATGCGGTTCCAACTTTTGATTTCAGGTGTGCAAGCGATTATGGACACCACGAAGGACACGAACAGCACGAAGGGAAGACAGGAAAACAAGACCAGAATGACAATCTTCGTGTTTCTTCGTGTCCTTCGTGGTGAGTCCCGCATAGTCAAGTGGTAAGTGGGTCGTGCAAACAGATCCCGGTAGGTGGGTGGCACAAACCGCGCAAACCGCGGCAGCACAAAACGCGCAATAGCCTGCCACAAATCAGAAAACAGGCTGGCAGCCTGAACTACGAACGGCAACGGCGTATGCAAACGGATCCCGGTAGGTGGGTGGCACAAACTTCCGCAAACTTCCCGCACAAACTTCCAAAAATCGATTCAATTGTTTGGCTCAGCAGGAACTTCGGTCTCCCGGGGTATTGCTCAGCAGGAGCTTCGGTCTCCCGAGGACTCTGAATGAGGAGGCGGAAGTGTCCCCTCCGGCGGTTTGGGTGTCTTCGGGAAAAAGTCTTCCACCACTTGAAAAAATTCAGCGGCGTTTTTGACGTTTGCTACGTTGCTGCGAAATGCGCGAGCACCATACATGCCTTGCGCATAGCAACAAGCGAATTTGCGCATCAACATAGTGCCCTTTTGTTCGCCAAAGCGATCGACCACTAGCCGATAATGATTCAGCATGCAAGTTCTTTGTTCGGCCAACGTTGGATCTGGCGGCACGGGCAGCCCTTGCAGTGCGGCATGGGCTTGTTGAAACAACCAGGGGCGACCGAGACATGCGCGCGCGATCATGACGCCATCCACGTCATAATTTTGGAACGCGTGCACCACTTTTTCGGCCGAATCCAAGTCTCCATTGCCAATCAACGGGATCTGTTTCAGGTAACCTTTGATTTCGGAAATACGATCCCAATCGGCCGAACCTTTGAAGAAATCTTGTGCGGTTCGGCCATGTACCGTCAGCGCAGCGGCGCCAGCTTGTTCTACCACTTGAGCCACTTCGTTAGCATTGATGGAATCGCGACTACACCCCAGTCGAATCTTGGCTGTCACCGGAGTTGGCGAACATGCCTCTACCACTCGTTCAATAATCTGTCCCATTCGATCCGGAAAACGCAACAGATAAGAACCGCTGTGCGCCTTCTGTGTGACTTGTTTCACCGGACAACCAAAGTTGATGTCCACCACGCTGACGTCCAAGTCATTGGCCAAGCGTTCGCCTACTTTGGCCAAAATTTCGGGATCGTTGTCCCACATCTGCACGGCCAGAGGACGAGCTTCCTCTTTGACGCCCCACAGCCGATCGGGATGTTCACATTCTGCTTGGTCCAACCACAAGAAGCCCTTGGCGTTCACCATTTCCGTCGCTTGCAAACCGACTCCACCATATTCGCGCACCACTTGGCGAAACGCGTAATTCGTAAAGCCAGCCATGGGCGCTTGCAAAATCGGTGGGTCCACAACGATGTCGCCGATTTTCAGCGGCGACACTTGAACGGGCGGTTGAATGGCAGCAGTTTCCGACATGGTTTTCATATCCAGATCTTGGTCCGAACCGCCAATGGCGCCAAGCGGGGAAGAACAGGCGAGTTGACCACTGTTTTGCGAATCAACTTGAATGCCAGCCGTCCAGTAAATTCCGAAAAAACGGGAACTTGGCGGCGAAAATGTCCGTCAAATGCCGCGAATCAAGTTTTTCTTCGCCGTTGGACCTAAGGAATTTTCGGGGCGAACGTTAACCGAGTAGTTAGCAGGCCGCCGCAAACGATTTGCTGGTCGCCTGTAACAATTACCCCTGACCGTTGAGAAAATTTGCCATGATCTGTTTTCGTCGATTCACTTTGTTACTCGTGTCATTTGCAGTGATGGCAACGATCCCTGGGGACGAGCAAGCCTGGGCTGACGAGCCGGTTCGGTTGATCGGCACCATTGTCAAATGGCGATACCCCGACGCAGAAATTGGCAAATCAGAAATGGCCGACGCCGCGACGGTCGATTCCAGTGGAAAGCGGACCGTACCTTCGTCCATCCTGAAGACAACCATGACAACGCCCGATCCAGTTGACAACGTGTTGGCATTCTATCGTAACCTGTTGACTTGTGATCCCGCCGACGACGACAAGCTGGGGCTAGCTGCCGGAACGGGAAGGTCGGTCGTGTTCAGTGATGAATCGGAAAACCGCCCTTTCCAGTTTCATACGATCTTGGTTCATTCGAGAAACCGATCCACCACCATTGTGATTACTCGTGGACCTAACGAAGCCCAAACCGTCATCACTTGGAAGCAGTATCTTCGCCACGAAGTACCGCGAGCAACGGAGGAATAAACAAGTGATTGTTGCCGCAATCAAGTGACCGAACGAGCAAACACACAACCAGCCCCAGATAGACTTCGCACGCAATGCCGATTCCCAGTGCCAGCACGAATCACCAATGGGTAACACAGATTGTCGAACAGTATCAGGATCGCCTGGTGCGGTACGCGCGGCGGATTGTTGGCGATACGCAAACGGCGCATGACATTGTTCAAGATACGTTTCTGAAGTTATGCCACGAAGACCAAGAACGGATTCGGCCAATTGTGGCGGCGTGGCTGTATCGAGTTTGCCGAAATCGAGCACTCGACGTTCAAAGAAAGGAGCGACGGATGAATCACACCGGTTCGCCTGAATTAGATGCCACCGCATCCACGGCGGAATTGCCAGAGCGGAAGATGTCCCTTCGTGAAGAAGCCGCCAAAGCGTTGTCGGCGCTGGCACAGCTTTCGGAAAATCAACAGGAAGTGATTCGCTTGCGCATTGAACACGGCCTGAACTATCAACAGATTGCGGAAATCACCAACCTGTCTGTCACCAACGTCGGCTATTTGCTGCATGTCGGACTGAAGACTCTACGCACGAAGCTGACGTGACCTCAAGCAGTATTGATCATGTTCGTAGTTCCGGCTTTAGCCGGTTGAAAATCATTCCGGCTAAAGCCGGGACTACAAACGACGTCTGACTACAAACGAACTCTGCCTCGGTAATAACCAATCAACGTCCTATCCTGTATAGCGAGTAATCGACCATGTCCAAGATTCACCCTGACGACCCCAGAATCACGGCCTACGTACTGAATGAACTTGATGACGACGAACGAAACGTGTTCGAACAAGCGTTAGTCGCGTCGGCGGAATTGCGAACCGCCGTCGACGAAGTTCGCGCCACGATCGTTCGTTTGGAATCCGCCTTTGCCGAAGAAGCCGCCGCGTTTGATTCGCATGAGGAAGCTACTGTGCCAGTTACGTCATCTGAAGCGGCGGTGCCATCGCCAGATTTGACGGAAGACAATCGCAAAGGTTCGCCGCGAAGTTGGTTCGCCATCCTGACCATCGCGGCGATTGTGTTGTTATCCGTCAGCATGGCTGTGATCCAATGGCAGAATCGTAGCGACGTGGCGCTGCAGCAGAATGATAAACTTTCGTCAGGGACCGATCTGATTTACGAACTCGATCAGAAGAATGATTCGACCAATCAGAACCGCAAGTCGGTCGAGCAATCAATTGCGCAGGACGTCTCGACAAAGGAAAGCGAATCGCTAAACAACCAGTTTGACGAATTGACTGACTTAATCACGGAAACCACTGACTCCGAAACGTGGGTGGAATTACGTGGTGAAGACCGAGTCACCGAATTCGCGTCAAACCTCTCCGCGGTGGTTTCCAACACGTCCGAAGTAGAAGATCAAGACCTGGATCTAGATGGGATCGAGTCAAACGACATGCTGATGGTCACGCCTCGGATTATTGTCGAAGACGGAGAAGAGAGCATACTGGGCGAATCATTAGTGGAGAACAAAACTCCGTATGCGGTAAATAACATCGCTCGACAGACAACGTCACCACAGCCTCGTCCCGAAATCGTCCCCATCGACAACCTCGTCACCGGAACCTACGTTAAACTGCCCAAGCATATTGGT
>JAGQOZ010000399.1 GCA_020426955.1 Planctomycetales bacterium | reverse complement strand
CAGGTTCGAACCTTCCACGTCCGAATCGTTTCTCAGCACGCCATTGGCTGCGGAAATATTCAGCTGAGTGCCATTGACCAAGGTGTAGACATCATTCACGCCGACCGGAACGTCATTGACTGAATTTACTGTCAGCTGCACCGTGGCTATCGTTGACTGGTCAATGCCGTCCGATAGTTGATACGTAAAGGAATCGGTGCCAAAGTAGTTGGCCGTGGGCGTGTAGGTAAAGGCACCATTGGATTGCAGCGCCAACGATCCATGAGCCACATCGGAAACGAGCGACACAGTCAGCGCATTCCCTTCCGCATCCGAATCATTTTGCAAGACGCCGTTGGAGGTCAGGCGAATCAGCGTTTGATCTTCATTGACTGTAAACGCATCGTTGGCCGCCACGGGCGCCGAATTGACAACTAATGTTACCGTGGCAGGATCAGAAAAGCCTGTACCGTCGGCAATGCGATAGGTAAACGTCTGCGTGCCCGCGACGCCGTTGGGATTGTACGTGAATGATCCATTTGGATTGAGAGTCAAACTGCCGGCGGTGTTGTCTTGAACCAGTTGGACGCTGAGGTTCGCTTGGTCGGGATTCAGATCGTTCGCCAGTAGTCCATTTGCTTCGTTGACGTTGAGACTTCCACTGGGCGTCGTTTTGTATTGGTCGGCCGTGGCTGTGGGTTTGTCATAGGCGTTGGTGACGGTGAGCGAGACGGTGACTTCGTTCGAATTCTGTCCGTCAAATGCTACATAGGTGAACGAATCGGTGCCGAAGAAATCGTTTGGCGGATCCCAAGTAAATCCACCGTCGGCGGCCAAGGTTACGGTGCCGTTTTGTGTCTGCGTTACCAACACGGCCGTCAAGGCGTTGCCTTCCACGTCGACATCGTTTTGCAGCACGCCTTGATCCGCAACGACAATATTGAACCCAAACGCTGGATCCTCTGTAAATGTGTAGCTGTCTGCTTCGGCCACCGGTGCCACGTTGTTGTAGTACGAATTGAGATCTCGATGCAGATTGGAAACCTCTTCAGGCGACAGCTGGCCGTTGTAGATTTGAACCTGGGCAATATCACCAGTGAATGGGTTCGAACCGTCGTTCTGCATCGCTCCGAAGGCCATGTCGATTGAATCGCGAGCACCGGTATCGACCGCTACGGCAACGGGCGTATCTTGATCCACATAGATGGACAGGGCGCCGCCGCTACGAGTGATCGTGGCGAAGTGGATTTGGCCATCGTTCAAGCCGTTCAAATTCGAATAGCCCGAATCGACCGGTTGAAACAAGCCTCGTCCCATCCCCGCAGACACTTGTCCGGACGGATTCAGCGTGATGCCCCAGTCTTTCGTAAATCCTAAGCGGTTGGCATTTACTAGCGCTGTGTTGCTGAACCAATCTCCGTTGCCGCCGGTCAGCGCGTTGCTGGCGGAGGCAAAGGCGACAGTCACGGTGAAATCAGCCGCGCCCGACATGGGACTGTCATTCTGGGTGACTTTGAAAAAATCCGTGCCGTCCGCGGGGTTGAAGCGAACGGTGGAACGGCCGCTGAGTTCACCTTTCTCCAAAATGGGAGTTCCTGTTGCCGTGGCTTGTATCCCAGAAATGGAATCGACCCACGAAGCAATGGCAGCGCCATCCTCTAAATTCGCATCCAAGTCATCCGCCACCCAGTTGGCTACCAGATCGCCGGCCAGCAACAATCGAGGCTCCATGCTTTCCAATGAATTGGCGCCGCGAAGTGCCGTTGATCGATTCGATTTGCCGTGCTTATTTCCTTTTCGCCTCATTGCTGCCTTTCGTACGATATTCATTAGAGAGAACTGAATTCGAAGATGATCAATTCGCAGGAGTACACTCAACTTCACCGCTCAGGAGCCGTTTTGTTCGTCGATGTTAAGTTTACTTAAATTTGGCCAACTCTCCTAACGAATTTTCGCTTGGATCGAATCACCAAAACGACCTTGCATATGCTTGTTAACATGCGTACTTTGGTTGCAAAACGGTAATTCGATCCTGTTGCGGTTTTGTTACGTTCCGTGTCTTCGTCCTCCAGCCCACCGAGTCACCAAATCATGTACAGTCAACACGTTTTAACCCCAGGAAAAGAGATTAGGATAGGAGACATTTCGCCGGACGGCAAAGAATTTTATGCAGACCGCAAGAAGGCGGAAAAGGAGTTCAAGGACGTACGAGACGAACTAATTAGCCTGCAGAACAAGTTCTACGCGGACGGACGTCACAAGCTATTGGTGGTCCTGCAAGCCATGGATGCTGGTGGCAAAGACAGCACTATTCGCAAGGTTTTCAAGGGCGTGAACCCGCAAGGCGTGGCGGTGGCGTCCTTCAAAGCGCCGTCTAAGAACGAACTGGCTCATGACTTTCTCTGGCGAATTCATCAAAAAGTCCCCCCAGCGGGAATGATTGGCGTTTTCAATCGTTCTCACTATGAAGACGTTTTGGTAGTCCGAGTAGACCAGTTGGTGCCAGAAGCGGTTTGGCGGCCTCGCTACCAAATGATCAACGATTTTGAACGTCTGCTGACTTCCACCGGGACGACGATTCTGAAGTTCTTTCTTCACATTTCCAAAGACGAACAGCGCCAACGATTTCAAGACCGATTGGACGATCCGGAAAAGCACTGGAAATTTGATTCGGCCGATTTGGAAAAACGCAAAAAGTGGGAGACGTACCAAGATGCGTTCGAAGAAATGCTGAACGAATGCACCACAGAACACGCTCCTTGGTTCGTTATCCCCGCCAATCAAAAATGGTATCGAAACTTGGCAATCACCAAAGCCATTGTCGACACCATCAAACAGATTGGCCCCGAATACCCACCGGAAGAATCGGGGTTGGAACAGTTGGTAGTGGAATAGTTAGTCGTTTTGCGATTGTCACATTCGTCCGATTATTCAGTAAACCACTTGTTTCTGGAAAATTTGAACGAATGGATGGTAAAACATGTTTCGACGTCTAGGCGACAGAAATCGAAGAACGAGTTTCCGATATGCCGAGAATCTTGAACCACGTGTAATGTTAACGGCCGTGCCGTTCGCTTCCATTCCGCTGGAAGCTCCGCAACTTGAGACGTCATCAACCTACAATTCGATCATCGCGGATTTTGACGGCGACAACATTGACGATCTCCTGCAACTCGGATCCTTTTCGCAGGTCCATATCATGCGCGGGCAAGAAGACGGCACGCTGGGTTCGCCGGAATTGCTCTATCAAACGCCGACTGTTTTTCAGGTCTCCGTCGGCGCCCCTCAGTTGACACCGTTTGCTGATTTTCAACGGATTGATCTTTTTGATTTTGATGGGGATGGCGATCTGGATATCGTCGGAAGGTACAGAATCGGTTTAAATCAGGTATCTGCATCTGTGTTGGAAAACGTGAACGGCAGTGTGCTGTCACGAAATGATTTTTCACTGAATCCTGGCGATTCCTTCACCGATGCAAATCGTGATGGTGTCTTGGAAACGGTGTCGCTAACTGAAGAGCAACGGCGAGTCCTGCCGGCCCGTCTGTTGTTGTTGCCGCCGGTCGGTGGTTTCGTGCGTGATGAAGCGTTTGTTGATTTGGATCTGGATGGTGATTTCGATGCCCTGAGTATCGATTTAGCAACACGGAAAATCGTCTCGTTTATCAATCAGGACGGCCAGTTCACACGACGCGAATCGCCCATCCCAAATGCCGTGGCCGTCGGGCAATTCGTTGCCAGCGATTTTGATATGGATGGCGATCAAGATCTTGTTTTGTATCGTGGCGCCAGAATGGTGACGCTGGTGAATACCGGAGATGGTAATTTTACGGCTGGGCCCATTGTCGAGCTTTCGGCGAATGTAGCAGACGCATTGGTGACAGATTTGAATGGCGATTTGATTCCCGAATTGAGCGTTGCGACTGTCAACTCGCGAGGCTGGCAGTTGAGGTCGATTACGGTTAACGCAGATGCTTCGCTTGTCGAAGAATTGCTATCGGAAACGGTGCTGGATCAGAATCCACCGGTGCTGCGAGTTCCCGCCGGTCGCGGCCTGGCAACGCAATTGTATAGTGTCAACGTCGATCAAGATTCCGTTCACGTATTTACGGTGGTCAATCAACAAATCGAAGTACAGACGGTTTTTGACGGTGGTACCTTGGATCGACCGACTTCGGCGCAGTTCGTTGACGTGGACGAAGACGGCGACTTAGATCTAACGGTTCTGTCCCCGACCGAGGGCCGAATTGTGTGGTATGAATATCGGTCCGATGATTTCTCGTTCGTTTCTCGAGGCGAACTGCTGGGCCAACTAGAAGGAGCCGTTTTTGCGTCAATTCAGAATATCGATGAAGACGTTGGGATGGAGTTGATTGTAGATTTTGGGACGCAAATCACCCTATTCGAACAGAATGATGCTCAGTTCCAGCAAACCAGCAGCGTTGATCTTGGCTCACGGAATGTTGCCGAGCGAAGGATCGTCGACATGGACCAAGACGGTGACTTGGATGTGGTCATTTATGGTCGCAATGGACAAGATCAATTGGAGTGGATCGAAACGCAAGACGGAAACTTTGGTCAGATTCGAACTCTGGCCGTTGGCGTGTCGTCAGCATTCGAGGTCGCTGATTTGAACGGTGATGATCGTCTTGATGTTGTGACAATCATAAATGAAACTCGGCAACCGGAAATACTTTTTGCTTCGGAGAACGGCTTTCAATCCGAACGTTCACCTAGTTCACTTCCGGCAGATTGGGTGCGAACTCAAGTGATTGTGACCGATGCAAATAACAGCGGCGGTCCGGAGGTCTACTTTGCCCTGCTGGAACGAGTCGCCTGGCCACCAATCCGCGATCCGCAGTTCTTCAAGGTCATGGACGCGGAATCCCAGTGGCGGATTCAAGATGTCGTTGTCGATTGGAGTAGATCGCTATTTAGCAATTTTCCTATGAACACAGATTTGATAGTCACCGACTTGAACGGTGATAACCAGACGGAGCTAGTCGGCGCATACGTCGCCGTGAATCTCTTTTATTTCTCGGCCGTGAACTCGCTGGAGCTCGTGCCAAGCACTAGGCTCCAAACGATTCCGCCGCAGAATTTGGCGGCAGCGGACTACGATCTGGACGGAGATATCGATTTGGTTGTTTTTTCGCCCGAATCCGATCGCGTCACGGTATTTCGGAACGAAACCGTTTCTGTTTTTGATCGCGGGGACGTCGACCTCGACGGAATGATCTCGGCAAACGATATTGATTTGCTAACTAGTCAGCTCCGAAGTTACGACGTCGAACAGCCTCAGTTTGATCTGGATCTGAACGGGCGAGTCTCCTCGAACGATCGCGACATCATGCTAGATCAAATCCTCATGGTTTCCGCGGGCGATACGAATCTGGACGGTCGATTCGATAGTGCCGATTTAGTTCTCGCCATGCAGTCGGGCGCTTTTGAAGATTCGCAGCAGCAGGTTGGCTGGGCGTCTGGCGACTTTAATGGCGACGGAGTGTTCTCCACTTCCGATCTTGTGCTTGCGTTCCAAACGGGAAAATATGAAGAATGATAACCGCGATCGGATTCAACCGCGGTGCGTGATTGGCTTTTGAGCACTAGTGGGTAAACTAGTGGCGTCTTACCGAGTCATTGTTTCACGAAAGCCCGAGCCATGAATCTGCAAGAAGTGATGTCTGAATTGGAATCATTCGGTAGTCCTCAGACGGTCAAAATCTATCGGAACCATGGCGCGCGCGGCGACATGTTTGGCGTTAAAG